>JAYSUY010000643.1:0-11763 GCA_043718855.1 Saprospiraceae bacterium
TCCTCGGCACCCCGCTGATGTCTGACAACTGCGGCATCGCCAGCATGAGCAACAACGCCATCGGCACCTACCCGGTGGGCAGCACCGTAGTGACTTTCAATGTGACCGACGTGAACGGCAACACCAACAGCTGCTCTTTGACGGTGACGGTGAAAGACTACCAGCCGCCGACCATCACCTGCCCAGCCAACATCTCGGTGTACAGCGACCCGGCAGCGTACTGCGGTGCTCAGGTGCCTTACACCGTGACGGCTACCGACAACTGCCCCGGCGTGACGGTGGTCAGCACAGCTTGGCCTAAGCCAGAAGACGGATACTACCCCATCGGTGTCACGATGGTCATGGCTACGGCTACTGATGCAGCAGGCAACACTTCCGGCTGTATGTTCAGGATCACCGTCATCGCTTCGCCTGAAATCTGCGACGGCCTCGACAACGACTGCGACGGCTTCGTGGACGAAGACGAAGACCTCGGTCAGATCGTGAACAAGTTTGAAGCCGCTGGCGGAACGAGCCAACTTTACGGCACGGCCGTCTCCATCTGGGGCGACTACGCTATTGTGGGCGCCACGGGCGACAACCAGCAGGGCACTGGTGCGGGCGCGGCTTACATCTTGAAGCGCAACGCAGGCGGCCAGAACAAATGGGGCCGCATCGCCAAACTGCTCCCGGCAGCGGTGAGCGCAGGCGACGGCTTCGGCAGCAGCGTCAACATCAACGGCGACTGGGCCATTGCTGGCGCACCGGGCGAAGGCAAGGTGTTCTTGTACCAAAAAGACGCGGGCGGCACCGACAATTGGGGGTTGGTGACCTTCCTGCAAGCCACTGGTGGCTCAGCTGACGACAACTTCGGCACTGCGGTATCCATCAGCGGCAACAACGCGCTGGTGGGTGCCAGCATGGACGACGACAAGGGCCTGAACGCAGGCGCGGCCTACGTTTTCAACCAAGACCAGGGCGGCATAGGCAATTGGGGCCAAGTGGCGAAAGTGACAGGTTCCAGCACGCAAGCCGGAGACCTATTCGGCACTACGGTTGACCTCAAGGGCACAACAGCCGTGGTGGGCGCACCGCTCAACGACGAAAAAGGCATGAACGCCGGTGCTGCTTATATCTTCGAGCAAGCAGGCGGCTGGGCACAAACCAAGAAACTGAACGCCGCTGACGGTGCTGCGCTTGATAACTACGGGGTGAGCGTGAGCGTGAGCGAAACCACCGTGGCAGTCGGCAGCAGCCAAGACGACGACAAGGGCAGCAGCTCCGGCTCGGTGTACTTGTACGAGAAATCGAAGGGCGGCGCAGGCAATTGGGGTCAGTTGATCAAACTGACTGCTCTCGACGGCTCTGCCAACGACCAGTTGGGCTACGCGGTAGCCCTGAGCGGTCGCTACTTGGCCGTTGGAGCTCGCTTCGATGACCCGCGCGGCTTCAAGTCCGGCTCCATGTATGTGTACTACCGTCAGGACGACGGCCTGTGGGTGCCATTGAAGAAGTTCTTTGAGGTGGGCGGCGACAGCCGCGACTTCTTCGGTTCGTCCATTGGTCTGCACAAGGGCAAGATCATCGTCGGTTCGCCGGGCAACGACTTCGGCACCACATTAGACAGAGGTTCGGCTGCAATTTTTGCTGCGGGTTGCGACGGCAATCAGGCTAGCGAAGAACTCGAAGTACGCGACGAGCCTACGGCCATCGCTGGCGAACTCTCGATACGTACTTTCCCCACACCATTCAGCACTGTGCTGAACATCGTGGTGGAGGCTCCGGTAGCTACCGATGCACGCATCTCGGTGTGGAACTCGCTGGGCCAAGAGGTGGAAACCGTGTTCAGCGGCAACCTCGAAGGCACCACCACTTTCCACTGGGACGCTGGCTCCAACCAACCAGGGGCTTACTACCTGCGCCTCCAAACGGGCGACAAAACGGAAGTGAAGACCGTGTTGCTGGTGCGATAGGCTGGTTATCAGTTATCGGTTGTTAGGTGCCAGTTATTGGTTGACTGGTAACTGATAACTGGCACCTGAGAAATGAAAGCCGCTCCTTCGGGTATCCGATGGGGCGGCTTTTTTTGTGGTCAGTGGTGAAACGTTTACGAAACCTTTTGAGGTTTCGTAAACGTAATCTACTATCACTATCTCTACTTCCCTGTCAGCAGTTGTCCTTGTTCATCGAACATCAGATCGCGGCGTTTCACCTCGGCCTCGTACATCACGGTGTTTTTGGCGGTGACGATACGGGCCGCTTCTTTAATTTTTTTGCCCTTGTAATTTGCGGCAAGGTACTCGCGGACGGCAGCAGGAAGTTCGCTTACCGCGATTTCGGTCTCGGTCTCGATCAGTTGGCCGGTGGCGGTGAAAGTAGCGGACTGTTCCTTGTCGCCCTGCTCAAACTCGGCTTCGTACATACCGTCCTCCATCTCCCAGTCCACGTCTTCGGCATTGGGGTAGGCTTTCTGGAAGGCTTGCAGCACGGCTTGTGGGGGCTTGGTTTTGGAGGCGGCGGCGAACGCGGCAGCAGGGGCCAGCGCCAAGAGTGCGGACAGGACAAGGATGTGTTTCATAAAAAAGGTGGTTGATGAAATATGTTGGTGCAGGCACAGGGCAACAGGTTGCTTGGTCGTGACCGAAATGACCGCTGGCGAAATGACCACTGACGAAGTACCTTCGCCGTCCCGAAAATTACGCGGGCCATGTGTTTGTATGAACAGAAAAATCGCGCCGCCCACCCACGAGGTGCGCGGACTAACCTTGCCGACTCCCCAATTGATCCACTTGGACAACGGTATCCCGGTGTATGTCCTTGATTTCCCCGGACAAGAAATCCTGAAAGTCGAGGCCGTGTACCGAGCCGGAAGGCCCGAGGAGACTAAGCGGCTTACCTCCCGCGCTACCGCCCGGATGTTGCGCGAAGGTACCCACTCGCGCAGCGGTGCCGACCTAGCGGAGCACATTGATTTCTACGGCGGTACGCTGAGCGCGCCGACCAGTTTGGATACTTCAAATTTCCTGCTGTTTTCTCTCAAAAAATATGCTGCCGAACTCATCCCAACCTTCGCCGAGGTGCTGCTGCAACCCTCATTCCCGGAGGTAGAACTCGAAACTTTCTGCCGCAACAGCATACAGTAATTGCAGGTGGAGTTGGAAAAAGTGGACGTGGTGGCTTATCGGAAAGTGACCGAACTCATCTTCGGCGAAAACCACCCCTACGGCTACAACTCTGTTGCTGAGGATTACATATCCTTGCAACGCGCTGATTTACAGAAACATTACGACCAATTGTACAGGCCAGACAACTGTACGTTGTTCGCCAGTGGCCGTGTGGACGAGGCGGTACTGGCTCTACTTAATCAACATTTGGGGCAGCAAACAGCAAACAGCGAACCTTTGGCCTTTAGCCCAATGCCAACGGCCAACAGCCAACAGCCAAGTGCCAAGTGCCACATCCCCATGCCCAACTCCATGCAGAGCGGCATCCGGGTCGGGCGGCGATTGTTCAACCGACAGCACCCTGATTTCAATGGCGTTTTTGTGCTCAACACCATCCTCGGTGGCTACTTCGGCTCGCGGTTGATGACCAACATTCGGGAGAAAAAAGGCTACACCTACAACATCTACTCCACCGCCGATGCGATGTTGCACGACGGCTGCCTGTACATCGCCACCGAGGTGAACGCCGATAAATCCGCCGCTACGCTGAGGGCCATTTTTTCGGAAATGAAAAAACTGCGGGAGAAGCCCGTCTCCGAAGACGAACTCGAAATGGTGCGCAACTACCTGCTCGGTATGCTGCTCAACGGCCTCGATGGCCCGATGAACATCTCAGACGTAGTGCGCAGTTTGCTGGTGGAAGGTATGCCGCTCTCGGCGTTCGATGAACTGGTGCAGGCCGTGCGAAACATCCGCCCTGAAGACATCCAAGCACTGGCTCAGCAGTACCTGCAGCAGAAAGATTTTTGGGTAGTGACGGTGGGTTGAGCAAGGGGCAAGGGGCAAGGGGCAAGGGGGCAAAAGCAAAAGGCAAGGGGCAACAAGGCAAAAGCAAAAAAGAAAACCTGCGCAGAGAGCCGTGACGCGGCCCCAAAATGTCGAGGATACCGAATGACGACAATGACGAATGACCACCCTGCTTCGCCGAGGCTACGGCGGGTAAAAATGACACAACGACAACTCTTCCTCCACCACGTCGCCCAGACCTCGCCCGCGCCGCTGGCCCTCGAAATCGAGCGGGCAGAAGGCTGCTGGCTGTTTGACAACAGCGGCAAACGCTACCTCGACCTCATCGCCGGCATCGGCCCCAGTGTGCTGGGCCACCGCCACCCGCGTGTGCAAGCCGCTGTGCAGCAACAACTTGATGCCTACTGGCACACGCTGGTGTACGGTGAGTTTGTGCTGACACCGCAGGTGCGTTTCGCGCAGTTGCTCGCCGAAAATCTGCCGGGCCTCGACTCGGTGTACTTCGTCAACTCAGGTGCCGAAGCCGCCGAGGGTGCCATGAAACTCGCCAAACGCTATACCGGTCGCCCCAACTTTGTGGCCTGCCGAGAGGCGTATCACGGCAGCACGCAGGGCGCGGCCAGCCTCATGTCGCCCGACTATTTTACGCAAGCCTTCCAGCCGCTGCTGCCCGGCATCCAGCACATAGATTTCAACTCGGATGCTGATTTAGAAAAAATAGACCGCCACACGGCAGCCGTCGTGGTAGAAACGGTGCAGGGCGAAGCGGGCCTCCGAGTGCCCCGTCCCGACTGGCTCCGCGCTCTTCGTCAACGTTGCGACGATACGGGTGCGCTCCTCATTTTGGATGAAATTCAGGCGGGCATGGGGCGCACCGGGCGGCTTTTTGCTTTTACTCAATATGGCATCGCGCCCGACATCCTGCTGCTGGCCAAAGGTTTTGGCGGCGGCATGCCCCTCGGTGCTTTCATCGCCCGCCGCGAAGTGATGCAGACTTTGACCCACGACCCAGTGCTGGGCCACATCACCACATTCGGTGGACACCCAGTGTGCTGCGCGGCTGGCTTGGCTACCCTCGAAATTTTGCTGGAAGGCGATCTGCTGGCGCAAGTGCCTGAAAAAGAGCGACTTTTTCGCAGCCTACTGGTGCATCCGGCCATCCGGGAGGTGCGCAGCACTGGCCTCTGGCTGGCGGTAGATTTGGGTGATGCAGCACTGGTGCAGCAGGTGATTCAGCATTGCATTGCCGAGGGCCTCATCACCGACTGGTTCCTGTTCAATGACCAGAGTCTGCGCATCGCGCCGCCGCTCACCATCACGGAGGAGGAAATTCGGTGGGCGTGTGGGGTGATTCTGGGCGGATTGGGGCAACGGTAGCACGGCGTTCAAGCCGTCGGGAAAAAGGGCGTTTACGCCCTTGCTGCTGTGTCATGTTGAGTGTATCGTAGTTGAGCGCGGTGAAGAAAAAAGCCGCTCTCCCGCCCTTACTGCTGTATCATGTTGAGTGTATCGCCGTAAACGGCGCGTGTCCCGACGGCGTAAACGCCGTGCTACCTTCATTTCAAAATTGCATTCCCCACCCCGCACTCCAAGCACCGCTTCGCGTCGCAGTAGCGGGTTTTTAGGTGAATGAGCGCCTGAGTTTGGTAGGCGTTGCGGGCGGGCGTACCGAGCGCAGTCCAGCCATCTATCACCGAGTTGGCTTCGGGCGGCAATTCTTCGAGCAAGCGGATGGCACGTTTGGGGTACTCGTCCAGGTCTTTTTGTTTCCCGTAAAAAAAGAGAAACGGCACGATGGTATTGATGACCAGCAGGTGTACGAAGTCGCGGCCCAGCGATTTGCTGCGGCGCACCGAGGGTTTGTCGAACTGAAAATGGTCGAGCCAGTAGCCGCCGAGATGCACGTCGAACAGGTTTTCGAGTTCGCGCAGCGTGTTGGCTTCCAATATTTTAGAAAAAAGGTGGGCCGACTGGTGCACCAGCATAGCGAACTGCGCGATGCGCACGGTAGGGAAATTGGCGGGGCGCAGCCGCAGGAATTTCCACTGGCTGGCGGCCAGCGGCGCGAGTTGGTACTTGTGGGCCAAGTGGCGGTACTCGCGCTGGAGTTCGAGCGGGTAGGGGTCGGCCTTTTTGTCTTCCAGTATTCCGGCTTGGCCAAACAGCAGAGCCTCCACCTGCATCAGGCTGCTTTTGTGCTTGGCCAGTGTGATGAGTGGCAGCGAGCGGGCGAGCGCCTCGAAGGGTTCGGCATTGACTTTTAGGCCAAAATTTCGGGCCAAAATACGGTAAAACGCCTCCTCCCAGTGGTTGTTGGTGGCTTCGAGCATCTCGGCGACGGCGGCGGTTTTCTGTTCCAGCCGCTCTACCAGCACCCGGTCGAGCCAGTTGAGGCGCACGATGTCGGGGGTGTTGGGAAAAAAACTTTCGCAGGGAATCCAGGCCTGCTCGTGTTCGAGGCGCTGGTAGTTTTCCAGGATTTTGGGCGGTATGCGGCCTTGCAACTCCAGGCAGACGATGCGCTCGCCGTTGGCCCGGCGGATGGGCTGGTCTTCTTCGAGTACGACGTGCAGCACCACGTTGTCGTAGGCGCGGTCGTCGCTGTGGCGGTGGGCGAGCCACTCGGAGGCGCGGAGGTGGATTTCGACGTTGCCCGCCCAAGTCGTGTCGCCGATGCGGAGGCGAGCGTTGAAAAAGTCGGGGCCGGCGTGGTCGTTGTGCTCGCCGGGGTGTAGGATTTCAATCTGCTGGCCTTCGGTGCTGAGCAGGTTTTGGGCATCGAAACGCCGCCAACGCCAGAGGAAATGGAGGAAGGATTCTTGCATGAGGGAGCCGGGAGTTATGAGGTGTGAGTTATGAGGTAGGCAACTCTCGGCTGGAAGGGCGTTCAGTCCTGAACGATTGATAATCAACCGACTTGCCTTCTCTCAGTTGCTGTACGCCCAAGTGGATGGTGGCTTTCTGGGCATCGGTCAGTTCCTCCCAGATGTCCGCGAAGGGTTTCAGCAAGTTCTCGATTTGCAGGATGAGGGCCTCGTCCTGTATGTCGGACAGGTAGGCGATGATGCTTTTTTTTCGGTGTTTGAGCGTGGTGGTCATGCGCTTATATTTTGAGACAAAAGTAAAAACAAAACACTTGGCGCGTTCGCCCCGCAAGTTTTTAGCCACGCCGCCTGAGAAACGCTTGATTTTGCCACCTTTGCCTTCATGTTGCCCAAGTTCATCACATCGGCGTTCGGTCGCCACTTTGGTTACGGCCACCTCTCGCCGGAGGAGGTAGAGTACCGGACGTTGGCGCTGACCATCATCGCGTTCATCACGGTGCTGGACCTGACCTACAACTTGGCGTTTTATTTCTTCGACCAGCCCTTCGTCTGGTGGACGACGCTGACGTACTTCCTCGCCAGCACCCTCAACCTTTGGTATTTCAAAAAAACGAACCGGTTCCGACTGTTCCGCAACGTACAGTCTACGCTCACCATCGCGCTACCGCTTGCGGAACAACTAACGCATGGCGGCTTTGCTGGCAGCAGCGGGGTGATGTTGGCGGCTTTTTTGGCCCCACTCGGTGCGCTCATGTTTGCGGGAGTGCGCACGGCGAGGCGCACATTTTTCGGCTACCTGCTGGCCCTGCTGCTGGCTGGCGTGTGGGAATACTTCGCCCGGCCCAATGCCCACAACTTGCCCGACAGCGTGCATCTGCTGTTTTTCGAGTTCAATTTTGCCTTCACTGCTGCCGTCGCGTACTTCCTGATGGAGGGTTTTTTGAAAAACAAGGCTGCGCTGCTGGCCCTCGTGCGCTCCGAGCATGAGAAGGCCGACAACTTGCTGCTCGACATCCTGCCCGCCGAAACGGCCCGCGAACTGAAGGAAACTGGTCGGGTGAAAGCCAAAAGTTACCCGGCGGCGACGGTGATGTTCACCGATTTTGTGGAGTTCTCGGCTTTCGCCAGACTGCTGACGGCGGAGGAATTGGTGGAGCAGTTGGATTTTTACTTCCGGGCTTTCGACGACATCGTGGCGCGGCACGGCTTGGAGAAAATCAAGACCATCGGCGACAGCTACATGTGCGCCAGCGGCCTCCCGCTGCCTTCCGACGACCATGCCCTCCGGGTGGTGGCGGCGGCGGTCGAAATCCGCCAGTTTGTGGTGCAGCACCGCCCGGAAAAACTGGCGCAGTTGGGCTATCCCTTCGACATCCGCATCGGCATCCACACGGGGCCGTTGGTGGCCGGGGTGGTGGGCAGCAGCAAGATTGCCTACGACATCTGGGGCGAAACGGTGAACATCGCGGCCCGCATGGAGCAGAACTGCGAGCCGGACTGCATCAACATTTCGGAGGCGACCTGGGTACTGGTGCGCGAGCAGTATGAGTGCCGATACCGGGGCCGCATCCCGGCCAAGCACATCGGGGAGGTGGAGATGTACTACGTAGTTTGAAGTTTAAAGTTTGAAGTTGGCTTCGGGCTTGGGATTTCGGCCTCGAACTTCAAACCGTCTGCCTCTTTTCAAAATCCCAAGCCCGAAGCCCAACTTCAAACTCTCGAACTTCAAACTTCAAACTACCCTTCGTATCCAATCATTCAGCGGTTTTCCCGCCCGATAGTGCTCGGCCACGAAGTCGGGAAAATCCGCCCGCAGTACTGCTTCCGGGTCCATTTCTGCCATAAAATAGAACTGCTTGTTGAGCAGCAGCGGCTCCTGCTTGGCCGCGTCTTTCAGGTCGGGCGGCATTACCTTGTTGACTTCGCTTTTGGCCAAGCCGCCAAATTTTTCTGTAAAATCTTGGGTGTCGTACACGGCGCGGAAGGCCTCCGGGTCTTGCGCGATGGCGGTGCGCACCCGGTGCAGCGGCTCTTTGTCCAAGAAATACGCGCCGCCGCCGATCCACAGGCTGCCAAATTCGAGGTGCAGGTAGTAGCCGGGGTACGACATCATCTCGGCGTTTCCTTTCGTGCCTTTGGGTGTGAATGCCGCCGCTACGTTGGTTTTGTACGGCGTTTTGTCTTTGGAAAAGCGCGTGTCGCGGTGGATGCGGAAGATGCAGTCCTTCGGCAGCAGCGGCCCGAAGCCTGGCTCGAAGCCCTGCACTCGCTCGATGATGGCTGCCACCGTCGCCTCAAAAGGTTTTTTCAGGGTGCTTTCGTAGCGTTTTTTGTTTTTCTCAAACCAGTCGCGGTTGTTGTTCTGGCTCAGGTCGTAGAGGAATTGGAGGGAGTCGGAAGTGAGCATGAGGGTAATGTGATAATAAAGGAATGCGCCAATGTGCTAATTTTCAAAGTGCTATGTCGCTCTGTTCATAGTTCATAGTTTCTCGTTCATCGTTCCTCTTACTTCCACTTCAAGGTCTCGATGAGCCGGTTCACGTCGGCTTTTACGAATGCGGCTACAGGGGCCAGCGAATCGGGCCGCGACTGGGTGTTGAAGTACAACGCCCCACGCACGAAGTGATGGATAGAGTCGGTGAGGAAAAACTGGTAGGGCGAAGCGGCTGGCCCCTCCACGTCGTACACGATGCCGTAGACGTGCTGGGCTGGGCGCGACACTTGGATTTCTTCGATGTAGGTGGCCTTGACGTTGTGCTTTTGGGTCATGGCGGAGGCATCCTGCACCAGTTTGTCGAAGTGCTTGCGGTCGCTGACGGGGAAATAACTGCAATAGATTTTTGCATTGAGCGAGGCGATGTTGATGTTGAACCAACAGTCGCTGGGTGGCCGCTCTTCAAAAAACGTAGTGTCGCGCTCAATGCTGGCGTACACTGGCTGCTCGAAAGTAAATGGGCAGTATCCAGCATCGGCAGGCCGGTATGTTTTCGGTGGGTACACTACGCGAGGGTAGGTGCGTGGCTTGGGTACAGAAACTGGCTCTTCGCAAGCGATGAAGGCAACGAAAACCAGTAGGAGCAGCGTGAAACTTCGGAGGTGTAGCATAGCGGCGAAGGTCGGTGATGTGCCGCGAAAAACAACACTGTCATTCGTCGTCATTAGGCTAAGGCTCAATTGTAATTCCAAGTTGCGCGTGTCTTCAACCCACGAATTTATTCCAATGGTGTTAAGTTAAGCGGTTTAGCAAGGTTTTCAGTAGTTGACTGGGGTAAAATGCTTGGTATTGAGGTGCCTTTTTCGTCGAGGGACTTTTCGATTGGGCTTTACCAGAATTAATTGTCAAAGCAACAGTTCTTTGAGATTTTGGAGCATTTGTTCAGGATTCCTGTGGCAAAAGATGTCCAGCAGGTGTTCTTTGATATGGCCGAAGGCAACGTTTTGCTTAGTTTGGTAACGGCACTTTCTTTCGTGTGTTTTGGCATCAATTTCAGGCTGACAATCCTGGGCCAAAAGGGATTGCAGGTTTGACAACAAAATGGTGGCTTGAAACTCCTGTTGCACGACCGCGGCTTTTCTGCCAGGAGAACCCGCTTGCCAACGGATTCGTCTTTTCCCGCCCAACCTTCGTCCAATTTTCCGCTCCCCTCCTCAACCCTTCCGCCCCTAACCCGTTTAGCGGATCACCATCATCATCACCGCTCTCCTGCACATTGACCATATTCCCCACATTGTTCACATTGGTCAAATTGCCCACATTGTTCACATTGACCACATTGACCACATTTCCCGCATGAGTTTTATCCTAAAAATGGCTTGGCGCGACAGCCGCCGCAACCGCGCCCGGCTGCTGCTTTTCATCTCCGCCATCACCGTCGGCATTGCCGCCCTTACGGCGGTGCGTTCTTTTTCTGTCAACCTCACTGGCGACATCGACCGCGAAGCCAAAACCCTGCTTGGTGCCGACCTGCTCATCGGGGCCAACGCGCCCGCGCCGGACTCGATTCTGTCCAAATTCAACCCCGAAGGCACCGAACGCGCCCAAGTCACCAACTTCGTCAGCATGGTGCGCTTCCCCAGCAACGGCGGCACCCGGCTCTCCCAAATCAGGGCTTTGGAGGGCAACTACCCGTTTTATGGCAAGTGGAAAAGCAGCCCGGAGAACTCCTGGCTCACGTTTCGCAGCGGCCAACGCGCCCTCGTGGACCACGCCCTGATGCTCCAGTTTGGCATCAAGCCAGGCGACAGCATCCAAGTTGGGCGCGTCATGTTTGCCATCGAAGGCGAACTGATGTCGTCGCCGGGCCGGGCAGGCATAGCCAGCAGCATTGCGCCGGTGGTTTTCATCCCCGCCGCCTGGCTCGACAGCACGGGCCTTGTGCAGCGCGGCAGCCGGGTGGACTACCAGTATTTTTTCAAAATGCCCGCTACCACCGACCCCGACGCGCTGGTAAAACCCCTCGAAAAAACGCTTGAAAAAGGCGACTTCGACTGGGACACGGTGAGCAGCCGAAAGCAAAGCATCGGCAGGGCCTTCGGCAACCTCGGCACCTTCCTCAACCTCGTTGGCTTCATCGCCCTGCTGCTGGGCTGCATCGGCGTGGCGGGCGCGGTACACATTTACATCAAAGACAAACTGCCCACAGTCGCCATTCTGCGCTGCCTCGGGGCCAGTGGGCGCAAGGCATTTTACGTTTATCTCGTGCAGGTAGCGGGCATCGGATTCATCGGCGCACTCGCCGGGGCCACTGCTGGGGCCTTGATTCAGAAGCTGTTGCCCTGGGCAGTGCGAGACCTGCTGCCCATCGAAAACGTGAGCAGCGACATCTCCTGGTCGGCCCTCGCGCAGGGCGTGGCGCTGGGGCTTTCGGTAGCCGTGCTGTTTGCGCTGCTGCCGCTTTCGGGTATTTTGAAAACATCGCCGCTGGAGACGCTGCGGCCAGGAAGCCCCCCCCAGCCCCTCCGGTGGGGGGGAGTTGGCTCCGCGCTGG
>JAYSUY010000644.1:0-4033 GCA_043718855.1 Saprospiraceae bacterium
TTCAGGCAAACAGGTATGCCTCAAGCGTATAAGGTCGCGTAATTGATTTGAGCCGTCTTACGGCAAGAACAGAAAATATCAACCCGTTGCAACAAAGCCGTTTATCATTCATAGTTCATCGTTATCAGAAGATGCTTCAAATAGGCGACAAAGCCCCCGATTTTTCCCTCCGTGCCAGCGACAAGTCGTTGGTGACGCTCAAAGACCAGCGCGGCAAGAATGTCGTGCTGCTGTTTTTCCCTTTCGCGTTCACGGGCGTTTGCACCAAAGAGATGTGCATGATGCGCGACAGCATTGACGAGTACGAAAAGTTGGACGCGCAGATTCTGGCCCTATCAGTGGACAGCCTGTACTCGCTCGCCAAATGGAAGGAAGAGCAGGGCTTCAACTTCCCGCTGCTGTCCGATTTCAACAAAACGACCAGCAAAAAATACGACACGCTCTACAAGGAGTTTGCCTTCGGGCTGAAAGGCGTGGCGAAACGCTCGGCTTTTGTCATCGACAAAAAAGGCACGGTGCGCTATGCCGAGGTGCTCGAAAACGCGGGCGAAGTGCCCAATTTCGAGGCCGTGAAACAAACACTGGAGAACTTGTAAACACAACGACATGCCTGTTACCATGCCACTTTGGGAAGAAGACGAGGACGTACTCGTAGCAGACGACATCGGCACCGGACTCGGCGATGACGCGCAAATCATCGTACACAACGACGAGGAGAACACTTTTGAGTGGGTCATCGAGTGCTTCATGGCTGTGCTGCGCCACGCGCACGACCAGGCCGAACAACTCAGCATCATCATCCACTACAAGGGCAAGGCAACGGTGAAAACCGGCGAGCGCGAAAAACTCGTGCCGCTCTGCGCAGCCCTGCAAGAGCGCGGGCTTTCGGCAGAAATGCGCTGAGGAGTTATGAGTTATGAGTTATGAGTTATGCCCCACACGCCGCGCACAATTCATAACTCATCCCTCATAACTCAAAACTCATAACTCCCATGTTTTGGCTCCCCGACAACGAACTCGTATTCCCGCACCCCTCACTGGCCGAACCCAACGGCCTGCTGGCAGTGGGCGGCGATCTGAGGCCGGAGCGCTTGGTGCTGGCCTACATCAACGGCATTTTCCCTTGGTATGAAGATAAAGGGCAATTTTACTGGTACTCGCCTGACCCGCGCTGCGTGTTGCTCCCGCAGGAGTTGCGCATCCACAAGAGCATGCGTTCGATTTTCAACCAAAAAAAATTTCGTTACACACTCGATACCTGCTTCCGGGAGGTGATGCTGGCTTGCTCGGACGCAGTGCGCGGAGGGCAGGAAGGGTCCTGGATTACCCCGGCATTTTTGGAAGGCTACACCAACCTGCACGAGCAGGGCATCGCGCACTCGGTGGAGGTGTGGGAAGGCGACGCATTGGTGGGCGGCCTGTACGGCGTTTCGATTGGCAAGTTTTTTTTCGGGGAAAGTATGTTTTCCAGAAAGCCCAACGCCTCCAAAGCGGGCTTCATCACGCTCGCGCAAATGCTGGAAAAAGCCGGATTCTGGATGATTGACTGCCAAGTGGAGACCGAACACCTCAAAAGCCTGGGCGCGCGAAACATCTCGCGCACCTCGTTTTTGGAGTACCTCGACCACAACCAGTACGAACGGACGGTGATTGGGAAGTGGCAGATTGAAGGAATGATGAATGAGGAACGATGAATGCCGCGATGTCCTCCTCACTTCCAGCAATGCCCGGTTTGGCAGACTGCGCGTACCCTCTTGTGATTCCGGCTCCGCGCTGGCCTCCCCCGCCCGCTAAAGCGGGCACCCCCTCCGTGAGGGGGACAGGCTCCGCGCCGGGGATTTGTTGCCGCAGAAAGCCAAGTTTGGTTTGGTTTCGTTTCTAAAATCAATTGATGATCAAAAGATTGGATTGAACGACCCTCGTTGCGATTCCAAGCGCGGAGCCTGTCCACCTCACGGAGGGGGTGCCCGCTTTAGCGGGCGGGGGAGGCCAGCACGGAGCCGGAATCACAAGCCCGCAATGCAATTGCCCGCACCCAGTTTTCACCCCAATAACCCCCGCGCCGTGCCCAATATCCGCGCAAACGCCCCCTCATACTCCTTCCGGTACTCAATCCGCCCGCCCCCAAACTGCCGCTCCGCCTCCCTCAATTGGCCGAGCAGTTCCACCGCCTCACCCCTACCCGATTCACGCAGCATTTCCAGCGCATCCTTCAACTTCCCATCGGCCAGCAAATCTTCTACCCTCCTATGGAAGTTGGCCGCCCGCGCCTCCGCATCTTCTCGCAGCGCATCCTCTTTGGCAAAAATATTCCCCAGCAGCAGGTCAATCCGCTGCTCCGCGAAGGGCGGCTTTTTGCACTCAATGGTCTGTTTGTTGTTCTCCTGCCGCAGTTTGAGTTCAGAATGCGGGTAAAACGTGGGCGTTTCCGAGCCTTTGCAAGTGTCGCAGATGCAGGGTATCCGCTCTTCGGCCACGATGCCCGGCGTTTCGTCGTGCAGCAGTTTCAGGTCGCGCAGCAGCGCGGAGAGCATCACCTTGCGGGCTTCGGGGTCGCGGCCCTGCACCCGGAACACGATGGCACCTCGGCCCACCCGCGAGGGCGTGCGCACGTTGGCGCGGGCGTTTTCCCACTGAAAAAACACCTCGTCGCGCCACACCTCGTCGCGGTCGCTGCCGCCGATGTCCTCGTAGCGGCTCACCACGAAGCGCGAGAACAGGCCCGGCGGCATGAAATCGTACTCCACCTCGAATTGCAGGTCGTTGTCAGGCACCCAACGCAGGTCGTCGTCCTGCTTCACTGGCAGGAGGCTGGGCGCCACGTACTCCCCGTCCTTTTTGAGCGGGTAGCAGAGTTTGAACTTGCGCATCAGTTCCAGCAACTCCGGCTGGTAGTCCTCGTAGCGGAAATCTTCGCCCAGCGCCACGTCCTCTGGCCGCAGCCGCCAGATGCGCTCCAAGTCTTCGGCCCGGAAGTGGCCGTGCTGGCGGTTCACCTCTGGGTCGTCCATGACGCGATAGACGGCTTCGGTGGCCCACTCGTTGCGCACGATGACATGGCGGCGCAGGGCGGGGAACTGCTGGTAATGGAGGCAAGCCCCGATGTCGTGCAGATAGGCAGAGCAGAACATGGCCCGCTCCCTGTCCATGCCGCCGTGCTCCGGGCGGGCGCAGAGGTCGAGGTACTCTTGCAGCGGGATGACGTTGCGGCGGCTCAGGCTCTCGAGGGCGCGGCGCACATTGGCCCAGGACTTGGGGATGCTCTGGTGGACGTGCGGCAGGTCTTCGGCCAACTGCCCGATGCGCTTTTGCACTGCCGAAAAGCCCGTGCAAGTCTGCAAATTGGTGTCGAGGCTGTCCTTGATGAGCGCGTCGAAGCGAGCGAACTTGCTGCGGCTGAACCCGCTCGGCACGTCGCCAAAGAGGTTGTTGACCACCAGAACCGGGCTGCCGCCGCCAAAAAGTTGGGCCGTGTCGAACCAGTAATCAAACTCGTTGGAGTCGTCCCCGTTGCGCGTCACCAGCACGTACAGCGAGCGGTGAGAGTAAAAAAACTGGTGCAGCGGCTTGTAGTGCTTCTGCCCGCCGAAGTCGAAGAGGTTGAGCCTCAGCCGCTCGCCGTCGGGCAAGTCCACAAAAAACGGCTCTATCTCCACCTCCAAACCTTTGGTGCGCTCGTCTTTGGGTGGCAGCGGCGCTTCGGGGCCGTGCAACAGGCGCACGCGCAGGCTGGTCTTGCCCGCCATGCCTTCACCCACCAGCACCACTTTGGCTTCGAGGCTTTTCTCGGTGCCGCTCCGCCTGCGCTCCGCGAGGTAGTTGGCTATCGCAAAACGCCCTTGCTGCACCACCTCCGGCGGCGGCTCGGTGAGGGCCTCGTTTCCAGACAAAAAAACGTGCAGCAGCCCAGTCGCCCCTTCGGGCAAGTGGCACTCCGTCAGTTGGTTGTCGCAGAGGTCGAGGTATTGCAGGACGGCCATTTGCTCCAAGCCAGCCACCGCTCGGAGTTGGTTGCCGCGCAGGTTGAGGGCCT
>JAYSUY010000645.1:0-4025 GCA_043718855.1 Saprospiraceae bacterium
AGCGTCCAGCGGGCCTTTTGTTATTTTTTGCGCAGCAAAACGACGAGCAGCAGTGTCTCGCAAGCAAGCAAGGCTGCTATGGCGCACGAAATGAAGCCGTTTACCAAGCCGTAGTCTTCTGTTCCGAGCAGGGCATAGATTTTTCGGTACGACAGCCTGAAACCAAATTCGGTGACCAAAGCGAAGGCGAAGGATACCGACGGCCAAGCCCAATGCACAGCGCGTTTTTTTTCTTTGAAATAGCACAACCCAGCAAATGCTCCCAGAACGACGACCTGAAAGATTCCAAATCCCTGATAACTCAGCGTAAAGAGAAAAAAGTCGACATCGCCCTTGCTGAACCTGCCTTGCCAGTATCCGATGCTGACGACCTGTGCCGCCAGCCATACGACCAACCCAAAGAGCACTTTGGGTCGCCGAGTCGGCTCATCCAAAGGCGCGTCTAAGGGGAGCATCGGGCATCAGAATTTGAGTTTCAAAAAATTCTCCCTCGCCCGCTTCACCCCTTCGATGGGCGTAGTCTTGTAGTGCTCTAACTCCACGATGTAGTATTGCAGGCCAGCGAGTTTGCTCTGTTTGAAAATCGAGGCAAAATCAACAGAGCCGTCGCCAACCTCTACGGTCTCGCGTTTTTCAGTCTTCGCTATGTCCTTCGCGTGGCAGAGTTCCCAGCGACCGGGGTAGAGGCGGAACCAGTCGAGCGGGTTGTGGCCCGCGAAGCACACCCAGTAAATATCCATCTCCATCGCCATCAGTTTGGGGTCCACCTCGTGCAGCAGCCACTCGATCATGAGGCGGCCGTCGGGGCCTTTCAGGGTGTACTCAAAGTCGTGGTTGTGGTAGCCAAAACGGAGGCCCGCCTTGTTGACGTGCTCCCCGGCGGCATTGAGCAGTTTGACCCATTTGACGATCTCGCCGCGCTCGCCGAGGTCCATCCAGGGATTCACGATATACCGCTGCCCGGTGGCGGCAGCCGCGTCGAGGGCCTTCTTGGTCGCGTCGGTGAGCGCGTTTTTCGAGTCGTCCCAATCCTTCAATTTCAGGTTGAAGTGGCTCGACGGCATGGCGAGGCCGTTGTCTTTCAGGAGTTTGGAGAAATCGGGCAGCGACAGGCCGCCAATCTTGCCCTCCTGCTCTCCATAGCCCTCCACTTCGCGGTAGCCCATTTTTGCTAATGCTTTGAGGGTGCCTGCTGGGTCTTTTACCAAGTCTTCCCGGACGCTGTACAATTGCACCCCGAGGTGACGAACTGGTGGCGGAGAAAGGAACGAAAGTGAATCGGTAGAAAGGGCTGTACCCGCCACAGACAGGGCGGAGATTTGGATGAATTTTCTGCGTGACTGCATTTTTGAACGCTAATTTGTTGAAACCTGAATGAAGGGCGAAAAGGTAGGGCCTTTCCTGTTTTTAGATCACTTTTTGGGCTACGAACCCAATTTTCTCAGGAATTGGTGCATCCAAAAATTTTCCCTTGCCACCCTTTGGAAAGCCAGCCATGAAAGTGAGTTATTTACCCTTGAAAAAGCCGTTGGCCTTTGGCTGTTAGCCATTTGCCAATAGCCAACGGCCAACAGCCAACAGCATTATGATCGAAGTCCTACACATCTCCGCCGAGTGTTACCCCGCTGCCAAGACCGGCGGCTTGGGCGACGTGGTCGGCTCGCTGCCCAAGTACATGACCCAAGCGGGCGTGCTCACGGCGGCCATTTTGCCCAAATACGGCACCAAGTGGATTGCCGGGCGCGACTGGGCGACGGTGTACAGCGGCGCCATCCGGGTGGACTGGCGGCAAGTCGGTTTCTCGGTGCAGCAAGAGCGAGGCAACCACCTCGGGTTCCCGCTTTTTGTGGTCGATATACCCGGCCTCTACGACCGCCCTGGCATCTACAACGACCCGGCCTCTGGTGCGCCCTACGGCGACGAGTTGGAGCGCTACTTGGTGTTCCAACAGGCTGTGCTGCAATGGTTGCTGTCGTTTTCTGATGACGAGCGGCCCCGTGTGCTGCACTGCCACGACCACCACAGCGGCCTCATCCCGTTCATGGTAAAATTCTGCCCGGAGTACCGGCGGCTGAGTGAAACGCCCACCGTGTTCACCATCCACAACGGCCAGTACCAGGGTATGTGCAGTTGGAACAACCTCCACTTGTTCCCTTACTTCGACTCTTGGGCCAAGACTCTGCTGGACTGGAACGGCATCCTGAACCCGATGGCTTCGGCGGTGAAATGCGCTTGGGCCGTCACCACCGTGTCGCAGTCGTACCTCTACGAACTGCACCAGAGCAGCCTCGGCTTGGAGTCGCTGTTCCGCGACGAGTGGCGCAAGCAGTACGGCATAATCAATGGCATCGACGCTGACGTGTGGGACCCTGCCATCGACCCAATGATCGCTCACCGGCTGGAAAACAATGAGATTCAAGCATTTAAACAAAAAAACAAGCAGGTGCTGTGCGAGTGGTTCGGCCTCCCGGAAGACCAGCCCATCGTCAGTTTCATTGGGCGCATGGTGAGCGAGAAGGGCTGCGACCTGCTGCCCGACGCTTACCGGAACTTCATCCACGCGGGCGGCGAAGGCTCGTTCTTGGTGCTGGGCACGGGCGAACCTTGGACGCAAAACCAGTTCCGCAGCATGGCCCACCAGTACCCGGGCCGCTTCAATGCGGTGATCGACTACAACGAGGCCCTGTCGCATCAGATTTACGCCGGGTCAGATTTCCTCATCATGCCCTCGCGGGTGGAGCCTTGCGGCCTCAACCAACTGTACTCGATGCGCTACGGCACCATCCCCATCGTGCGCTCGGTGGGCGGCCTGAAGGATACGGTGTCCGACGTGGCCGAGCCGGACGGCACGGGGCGCGGCATCCGATTCAACAATCTTTCGCTTGACGATATCGGCTACGCGCTGCACCGCGCCACTGCGATGTGGCACAACGAGCCGGGCATCGTGCGCGGCCTCCGCGAGCGCATTATGGCGATTGACTTTTCTTGGGAAGGCACCATCGAGAAATACTTCCACGTGTACCGCCGCACGGGGGCCGACATCGCGGCTGCGCCAAAACGGCCCGCCGAGCCGCCCAAGCAACTCGCCGAGCACGCGGGGGCTGCGGCTGCGCCAAAAATCGAGACCGCGCCAATGCCCGAAGCGGATTTGCCGAAGGCGAAAAAAGCGGCGGCAAAGGGAGGAGACGAAGCAGTAGGAATGCCCGCGTCGCTGCCGCAAGCGGCGGCGGCCAAGAAGAAGCCTGCGGGGGGGAAGAAGAAATAGAATTTGGCGCCGCACTTTGGAAGAAGTCGCGGTAGTTTTAGAACCTAAAATTTAGCGGTAGTTTACCAACCGATTGACTCACCAAATTTTTTACGCGATGCCAAATTTGTCAAAAATCCTTTGCTCAAGCCTCAAACTGCTGTTTTCCATTACCCTTTTTGCCCTTTCCGGGCAAGTTTACGGCCAATCCGCCATTCTCCGTTTACGGCAAAATTGCGGGCAGCAAAAACCATCAAATTTACTTCCTCTATTCCCCGACGGTGGCGGCTGCCATTGGCAGCGATTATGCCCTTGATTCCTTGCCGCTCGCCCCGGATGGCTCCTTCGAGATTCTCTTCATCGCCGCCAGCGACGACGACCCGAATCTGGACACCCACGACATCCCACATTTTTTCCAACACCTGCTGGAACGCACGGACTGGCGTCGCGACCTGCACTTCCACACCCGCACCACCATCGATACGCTCGATTACTCTGGCTCCGGCTGGAACGAAGGCTCCAAGGTGGTGGTGGCTTGCCGAGGTGAGCGGCTGCGAACCCTGACCACTACCCTACCCGATGACTTCTCTCTGCCCGCTGGTTTCAGCGAGCCTCAGTTTTGTTTTCCGGGCATTTTGGCCCTGAAAAGTCCTCGTTTTGAGGTGAATGCAACTGCTCGCCAGCAAGCCGAAGAACTTTGCCAGTGGCTCGAACGCTTTGATTTTCAGCACATACCGCTCATCCTGCTGGTGGACGACAGTGCGTTCACAGCCGCCACACT
>JAYSUY010000646.1:0-11692 GCA_043718855.1 Saprospiraceae bacterium
CCAGCACTTTGTTGGGTAAAATTTCGCGTGTGAACGTGGACGGTACCGCTCTGGGCAACTACTCAGTGCCACCCGATAACCCCTTCGTGGGCAACACGGCCTATCGCCCCGAAATCTGGTCGGTCGGCTGGCGCAACCCTTGGCGTTTCTCCTTCGACCGCCTCACGGGTGATATGTGGGTGGGCGATGTGGGCCAGAACAAGCGCGAGGAGGTAGATTTTGAACCCAAAAATACACCCGGCCTGAACTACGGCTGGCGCTGCTACGAAGGCACCCAGACGTATAATACCGGCGGCTGCCAAGGGGCTGCCAATTATGTGAAACCCATTTTTGAGTACGTCAACCCGACACTGGGCCAGTCCATCACGGGCGGGTTCCGGTATCGCGGCAGCAAATACCCGGGCTTGTACGGGCTTTACCTCGTAGCCGATTACGTCAGCGGCCGCTGGTGGTCAGTGCAGCGCAATGCCGATGGCACATCTACGGGAAAAGAAATCGCCAAACTCAGCGGCTACGAGTACAGCAGTTTTGGGGAAGATGCGAAGGGCGAACTCTACGTCACGCTGCATTCATCGGGCAAAATCCAGAGGGTCACAGAGTTGTGTGGCAGTTTTCAAATCAATGGTGCACCGAGCGTAGCAGTGTGCGACAGTTCATTAGCTGGCTGGGTGTTCCTCACCCCAGCGGGCGGCACCTCCCCGTACACCTACGCTTGGTCGAATGGCAAGACCGACAAGGACATCATTTACCTCAACCCCGGCACCTACTCCGTGCTGGTGAAAGACGCAAATGCCTGCGAGCGGCGCGATACGTTTACCATCGCCAGCAGCAGCCCAACGACTCCGGCGCTCCAGCCTGGCGACACCATAGTTTGTGCCGATGGCAGCGCACTGCTGTACACCAACACAGTCCTACCCTCGGACTACCAGTATCAGTGGCGTACCAATGGAGAAGTGATCGCGGGAGCAGAAAATGCGGAATTGCTGGTGTTCGGCGGTGGCTCATACCAAGTGCGGTTCGTTGGTCTGGGCTGTAACTCGGCTTGGTCAAATGCGGCGGTCGTGGATCAGGAAATTGCCCTCACGCCGTTCATCACGGTGAGCAACGATACCCTCACGGCTCCCAGTGGATGGGTCGGTTATCAGTGGTTTCTGAACGACCAGCCCATTCCAGATGCTGTAAATCAAGTATTTATCGCTGAAAAAAGCGGCACTTACAAAGTTCACGTCACCTCTGCCAACGGCTGCCTCTACATTTCACTGCCGCAAAATGTGGAGATCAGCAGCACGAAACTGCCCACATCGGTGCGCCAGTTTTCGCTCACCCCCAACCCTACCCGCGATGTGCTGGTGCTTACGCTCGAACTGCAAAACGCCCAACGTACAGTCATCTCGATGACCAACACGAGCGGACAAACGATTTTTAACCAAACCCGGCAAGCACCCAGCATCATCCTGCCGATAGATATGCACTCGCTTCCCGCTGGCACCTACCTGCTCACGGTGCAGTTGGAGGGCGGGAGTATTGCCCGGAAGGTGGTGAAGATGTAGGCAGCAGAATAGGAAAATAGGCTAAGTTTTGGAAGCCCCCTGCTGCTCAATTTATTTATGGAGCCACGATGGTTTTGACCCGTCGTGGCTCCATGTTTTTACGACAAAAATTACCTTCGTTGGCCAAGCCTTGCCATTCCCCGTTATTTTTTGACCCTGCACTGTAGTGCCGCATTACCTTCGTTCGCTCATTTCCGCCGTCCCTGTGCTACTGTGCCGGGGACTATTCTTTTCCCTCGTTTATCGCTCTTCCTTCCTCTTTTTTTATGAAAAAAGTCTTACTCGCCACTTTTTTGCTTGTCGCCAGCCTCCTCTCTGCGCAGACGGATGCCGCTCAATCTTACCCGCCAATGGCCTCGAAAGGCCGGTTTTTGGGCAATATACCTGCCCTGCGCGAGTTGGCCCAAGCCCAGTTGCCCGCTCCCCCAGAGCCGACAGGCAAACTTTGGAGCAAGGCCAACTACTTTTTCCCCAACGCCCTCAACAACCCCGACCCGCTGCCCCGCGACGGCGACCCGCTGCTGAAAAAACAGCCCCCTCAGCCCGACAACGGCCCCGAAATCAAGCCGGGCCTTAACTTCGAGGGGATGTACGACGGCAGTGTGACCCCGCCCGACCCCAGCGGCGACATCGGCAAAAACCACTATGTGCAGATGATCAACAGCAGTGGCGGGTCGTGGTTTCGGGCCTGGGACAAGCAGGGCAACCCGGCCATGCCAGCCCTCCGCACCAGCACCATCTGGAGCCAGGTGAACAGCGGCAGCATCGGCGATCCCATCATCCAATATGACCATGCCGCCGGGCGCTGGCTGATGATGGAGATGCGGGCCTTCGGGGCCAACGAACTCCTGATTGCGGTGTCGAACACCAGCGATCCTACCGGCAGTTGGAAAGCATACGTCGTCCAGACGCTCGGCTTCCCCGATTACCCGAAACTGTACGTGTGGCCCAACGCCTACATCATCACCGTCAACGAGATCGTGGGCGGCAACGTCTGCTCTGGCTTCGCGCTGGAGCGCGACGCGATGCTGGCGGGCGAGGAAGACTTTAAGGTTTATCGCTTCGCCATGCCCAACTTCAACGCCATTTTTTACCAGCCCGCCACCGGTGCCGACTGGGAAGGCGGCCCGCCGCCGCCGCCGGGCAGCCCTGGCTACATCTTCCGGGTGTATGACGATGCTTGGGACGGCGGCACGGATCAGATTCAGATGTGGGAGATGACGGTGGACTGGAACGACCAGTCGCAGAGCAAGATCACCGGCCCCCTCAACCTGAATCCGGCCCCCTTCGAGACCAAAGTCTGCTTGGGCAACAACAATCTATTCGATTGCATTGAGCAGCCCAACCCTGCCGCGCCACGCATCACTGCGCTCGAAAACATCGTGATGTACCGCGCTCCATACCGCAATTTTGGCACCCATGAGTCCATCGTATTCAACCACGTTGCGGATGTATCGGGTCAAGTGGGCGAGGGCGGTATAGCGCAGGTGCGTTGGTACGAAGTGCGCCGCAAGCCTGGCGGCTCGTGGAGCATTTTCCAGCAAGGCACGCATGCGCCCGACTTGCTGACCAACCGTTTCATGGGTACTATCTGCACCGACGAAGCGGGCAACATCGGCCTCGGCTACTCGGTGAGCAGCAGCACTGTGAATCCAGGCCTTCGCTTGGGCGGGCGGCGTTCTGGTGATCCGCTCGGCACCATGCCCGTCGAAGAATATACCCTCGCGGCAGGGACGGCAAGCCACTTGGACCAGCGTTGGGGCGATTACAGCACACTCTCTGTGGACCCTGAGGATGGGCGAACATTCTGGTTTACAGGCGAATACCAACCCGCCGGACAATCTTGGGGTACGCGTATCGGCTCGTTCCGAATCCAGCGCGACACCTACGACCTCAGCCCGCGTGCGCTGCTTTCGCCGCAGCCCAACGCTGCATTCGGTGATGAAACAGTGACTGCCGAAATCATCAATGGCGGCGTGTTCGACTCCGAAGCGCCGGTGTCCGTGTCGCTGTTTTTGGAAAAAAACTTAATCGTCACTGACCCTTTCGCAGCCAGCATACAGCCCGGCGCGACGGCGACGCACACCTTCTCAAAGCCCATCCAGATGACACAGGTGGGCAAAACCTACGAGGTGATGGTGGTGACGACTTGGGCAAAAGACCAGTTTGCCAAAAACGATACGTTGCGCACCCTCATCCGCAAACTGACCTCCAACGACGCAGCGGTGGCCGGACGAGCCAATTTCCCCGGTCAACTTTGCGGCAACAGCAGCACGGTGGGGCTACAACTCCGCAACGCTTCGGGGCTGCCGATGACCAGTGCCCGGGTGCGGTGGAGCATTAACAACGGAGCAGAACAGGAGTATCAGTGGACGGGCAACCTCGCGCCTGATGCGCGTGACACGGTGCCGCTTTTTTTGTTCGGTATCAACAACGGGCAAAACTTGTTTCAGGCCTTCGTGGATTTGCCCAACGGTGTGGAGGACCAAGACGTAAGCAACGACACCATTGCGTTCAAATTTTTTGGCAACACTGCTGGCACCTACATGACTCTGGAAGCACAGACCAATGTTGGACTACTGCACTGGGAACTACTAAACAGTGCCAATGTGGTGCTGACTACTGGCGATTTGCCCGTTGGCAGTGCCTCGGTACAGATTTGCGCAAGCGACAACACTTGCTACAAACTCTTGCTGCGCTCCAATACGCTCAATTGGCAGGGCATTGTGCGCTTACGCGATTTCTTCGGAAAAGACCTAGCGTTTGCCTCCAGCGCTTCGCTCACGCCGATTTACCTCGATTTTTGCACTCCGCAGCGCAAACAGGTGGACGTGGGCGCTTGGCAACTGGTGTCTCCATCGAGTGGGGAAGGGCTGACCGGTGCCGAGCCGGTGACCATCTCGGTGCGCAATTTTGGCCTGAGCAACCAAACCAATTTGAAGGTATCGTACCGGGTGAACAACGGCCCTTGGATAAACGAAACCCGCAGTGGGGGCATCATTCAGGGCCAAACGGCTACGCACACGTTCGCTACGCCTGCGGATTTCAGCACCTTCGGCACGAATTATTTTGTGGACATGAAGGCTACGCTGGCCACCGATCAAAACACGTCCAACGACCTGAAGCAGGTGACCCTTCAATCGGGATATTTGCGTGAAGCGGCGATAGAAAATCTGGGCATCTTGCAGGCTTGCGAAAAAGCGAGCAGTGTGCAAGTCGGTATGAGCCTGAAAAACAATGGTTTGGAAAAAATAAGCGGAGTCCGGCTCGGCTACACCATCAACGGGGTGCAGCAGCAACCCCTACAAATGAATGTCAACATCGCGCCGAATCAGGTGGTCAGTTTGCCGCCTACCTTGTTGGTGGGCAGCGTGAACGGCAGCAATGGCCTACGGGTGTTCATCACAGATATCAACGGGAAAGGCAGCGATGCTGTAGCCGCCAACGATACGGCTACCCTAAGTTATCTGGTCGATCCGCTCAACCTGCCCTTCAGTTTTTCGATCAGGACCGATACCAAGCCTTTGGAGACCACTTGGAACATTACAGACTCCAAGGGCAACATCGTGTCTTCGGGTGGGCCGTATGGCGACCCCGGTTTTTATTACCAAGCCGATCAGTGCCTACGCGAAGACAGTTGCTTCACGCTCCATTTGCTCGATTCGGGCGGCGACGGTTTTGATGGCGAAGCCAGTTTGTTCTTGGGTGGCAACACTTACTGGAACTTCAAGGGCGACAATTTTACCAACGAGTTTACTTTCCCGTTCTGCAACAAGGGCATCTGCACTGGATTCACTATGAAGGTAAATGTAGTGCCAGACAAGCCTACACCTGCACCGGATGGCATCATTTCTATCGTAGTAAGTGGTGGAAATCAGCCGTTTAAATACGCACTCGACAATGGCGCGTACAAGGGTGTCCCTATTTTCAGCGGCTTGGCCGAGGGTACTTATGTGGTGAAATGCAAGGACGACAACGGCTGCATCGTGGAGTATGTGGCGGTGATCACCAAGACCAGTGCTACTGGCGAACCACTGCAAAGTGAGCGCAAATTATTGGCTACGCCCAACCCAACTACAGGTCTCGTATGGCTCGAACTGCCAGCGCTCAGTGGTGAGGACGAAGCCTTCTGCGATGTACTCGATGGCCGGGGTGCAATCCTACAGACCGTCCGTATGGCTCGGTGGGACAATACGCTGCGTGGAGCCATCGCACTCGAAACATACCCAGTGGGGATGTATGTGCTGAATGTGCGTGGCTTGCGCCAAGTGTTCAGTGCGAGGGTGGTGAAACGATAGTTTGCAAGAGGCAAGAAGCAAAAAACGAAGGGCAAAAAGCAAGGGCCAAGTCAGACACGGGTACCTTGCTTTTTGCCCTTCGTTTTTTGACAAAAAAAGAGCCGGAACAATTACTGCCCCGGCTCTATGAAAACACCTAAAACCCTATTAACTAACCTTATGAATCACTTGGATCAGCCAACAGTGATCGTTTTGACCACTGGCTTGGCCTCTTCTTTTTTTGGAATCGTCACGTTCAGAATTCCATTGTCGTAAACAGCAGCAATCGCTTCAAAGTTCACGGTCTTCGGCAATTTGAAGGAGCGCTTGAACGATTCGTAGCGAAACTCCCGGCGGGTCACTTTCTCGCCCTCGGCAGTTGGCTTGCTTTCTCGCTGGCCACTCAGGGTCAAGTAATCGTTCTCCACGCTCAGGTGGAAATTTGATTTGTCAAATCCAGGTGCGGCCACTTCCAGTTGGAAGGAATCTGGCGTTTCTGTGATGTTGACAGCCGGTTGATTCAACACGGTATCAGCACCCACCACGTCGGCAAGGCTGCGCTGGAGAAAGTCATCAAAAAAGCCGTTGGTAAAAAATTTGGCGGCAGGGATGGGCTGAAATTTTGTGAGTGTCATAGCGAACTGAATTTTTTATTGGTGAATACTGATGAGCATTTTTGAATGCTCCCCTTCACCTTCAATCCGCATACCACTGATAAAGCCCCGCTTTTTTGACAGAAAAGGACTTCACTGCAAATGACAAAGTGTCAGTATTTTAAAAAATACTGACACTTTGTCATTTTTTTGCAAAAAAATCTGGAGGACACCCTCCTGTTCCCCTTTGCTATTTTCCTTTCGCAAAATAATCCAGTACCAAGTGGCAGAAACTTTTCACACCCAATTTCATTCCGCTTTCATCAATAAAAAAGTCGGGCGTGTGGTGTGAGGGAGCCGTTTTTTCGTCGCCCCCTTTGGGCATGCCACCCAAGAAAAAGTAGAAACAGGGGATTTTTTGAGCAAAAAAGCCAAAATCCTCTGCGCCAGTACGCGGTTTGTTTTCCTTCACGTTGGCGGCTCCGGCAGCAGATTGCAGCGAAGGCAAAGCCCAAGCCGTGAGTGCGGGGTCGTTGTAAGTGATGGGCGTTTTGCGCTCGATGCGCACTTCGGCATTCGCCCCGGCGCTTTCCGCGATTTTCTTGGCTGTGCGCTCCAATCTCATGTGAATGTGCCGCTGCATGGCGGTGTCGAGGGTGCGGATGGTGCCCACCATTTCGGCCAGTTCGGGGATGATATTAGCCCGTACGCCACTCTCGATTTTGCCCACCGTGACGACTGCTGGGAATTCCGTGAGGTCCACTTGGCGACTCACGATGGTCTGCAAACCTTGTATGATTTCGGCAGAAACGACGATAGGGTCGATGCCGCTCCAAGGGGCAGAGCCATGCGCCTGCTTGCCATGTACGGTGATGTAAAACCAGTCGGAAGCGGCCATCGCGCCGCCGGGGCGGTATTTGATGGTGTTGACTTCGGTGTTCGAGCCGATGTGGAGGCCAAACATGACCTCCATTTTGGTCTGGGTAAGGAGGCCTTCTTTCACCATCAGTTCAGCACCGCCCTCTTCGCCTTCGGGTGCGCCCTCTTCGGCGGGCTGGAACACAAATACCACAGTGCCAGCCAGTTCGGCTTTCATTTTGGAAAGAATTTCTGCTGTGCCCATGAGGATGGCAACGTGCGTATCATGGCCACAAGCGTGCATCACGCTCACCTCCTGGCCATTGTAATCGCCTTTTGCAACTGATTTGAAGGGCAAATCAACACGCTCCTTCACTGGCAGCGCATCCATGTCGGCGCGGAGGCCGATGATGGGGCCGGGCTTGCCGCCTTTCAGAATGCCCACGACCCCGGTTTTAGCAATGCCCGTGCGGACTTCCATGCCGAGGGCACGGAGGTGGGCGGCTACTTTTTCGGCGGTCTTGAACTCGCGGTTGGAGAGTTCGGGGTTTTGGTGAAAATCGCGCCGCCAGGCGACCACCTTGGGTTCTACAGCATCGGCCATTTGGTCGGCTTGCTTTTTCAGAGTGGACTGGGCTAAAATGGGGGAAAGCCCGGCAAGGGCGAGCAGGAGGAGGAGGTAACGTTGCATAGAAAAATCGTTTTGCTGGGGCGAATGTACCCTTTTCGCACAGGCCCCAATGATGGTTAGAGACAAATAACTTGCAAAGGCGCAGAGGCGTAAAATATTCAAAGTCAAAACTTTGCACCTCTGCTCCTTTGCGAGACAGTTGTGTCGTGGTACTTATTTGATCGTGTCCCGCTTAGGTTCCACGAAGTAAATCACCTTTGTTAGCCACTTGGAGGTATCTTTTTCTGTCGTCGGATCGGTAATGTATTGCTCCAAGACGGGCGGAATGTTTTGCAGTTTTTTCTCCGCCATGTAAACATCCATTGCTGCGTGCGCCTCGCCGCTGCCCGAGTAGGGGCCGAAGTAATCGATGCAAACCGCCTTGCCGCCGGTGACCGAAAAGAGGCTGGCTCCGTTAGCGGGCTTTTTGTTTTTGGCAATTTGCAGCGGAAAAGCGACAGCAACATCAGTTTTTCCCTCCTCCCATGCCCAAAACAAGCCGGTAGGCACACCAAGCGAATCGCCTTTTGTGGCTTTGGCAGCTTCGAGTGCTTTGGGTAGGCTATCGGCAAAAAATTGAAGGATGTCGGCGGTGTCCACTATATCGCGGAAGCCGATGTAATCGCGGGTTGGCATATCCAAGGCCTCTACGATATAGCCAAGATACTTTGGCCGCATGATTTTTTCGCACAGTGCTTTCAGTTTGCCAAGACCGCGTTCCCAGTCCTTTCCCACCCTCGCATCCACATCGGTCAGCATGGCCCCGGCATTCCAGGGGCGGCCGATGTGCAGATCAAAAGCCCAAGTGATGCGGGTTTTGTTGCTGTCCACTGGCACCAACTTGAAGTAGGTTGGCGAGGTGCTTTCCCAAGGCTCCGTGCGCTGCATCTCGATGTGTACACTGTCGGGCGATACATACCGGATGGTCTGCGAGCCTTTGCCCACGTCGCTGTTTCCCTCCCAGGTGTATGTCGCACCTACTTCGCCGTCGTTGGCACTGATGACGGTTTTTTGATCAGGGTCAATGCCGTGCCAGGGTGACCATTTCTCGAAATTTTCAAAAAAACGCACCTGCTTGTACACCGTGTCAAGCGGCGCCTCGATCTCGATGCTGCGCTCAATGTGATAATCTGTTCGGGCAAAAAAGGCGGCGGTGACGACCAATGCCAATAAGCCCAGGGTAAAAAACAATAAGAATTTCAATACTTTCATGGTTGTCAATTTTGTAGTGGTAGACGTTATGTGTGGGTTCAGCGTGCCATGATGGCCGGGTCGAATCTGTTTTGACGGCACAAATTTGAAATAAAAAGGTGCTTTTGAAGGCAATGAAAATGGAACAACCATTGAAAAACCCAAAACATACCCTCAAATGGCCACTTACCCAGAAGCGTCACGCATCGAGAATCCCGCTGTACAGATGAGGCAGAATGCTAAAATTAACATCACCCCTTGCCAGACATTCTCCCGAAAAGGCAGAACTTTGCATCCACACTTAAAAATAATTCATGGAAGAGAAAAAACGCCGTCCGCGTCTTTCTAAATCGGACTCGGATTTCCCGCTGGAAGAGCGGTCGAAGTCCCTTGATGAATCAGAAAACCGGAACGAAAGCAATGACCGCCAACCGTCTGAAGACCGCAAGCCTAACCCAGAAAATACCGAGCGTAGACCTTGGCAAGACCGCAGCCAGCAAAGCGGCGGCGGCGAAGGTGGCGAGCGCAGGCCCTGGCAAGACCGCTCCCAACATGGTGGTGGCCAACAAGGTGGCACCTATGAGCGCAAACCTTGGCAAGACCGCAGCCAGCAAGGCGGCGGCGGCGAAGGTGGCGAACGCAGACCCTGGCAAGACCGCTCCCAACAAGGTGGTGGCCAACAAGGCGGCGGCTATGAGCGCAAACCTTGGCAAGACCGCAGCCAGCAAGGCGGCGGCGGCGAAGGTGGCGAGCGCAGACCCTGGCAAGACCGCTCCCAACAAGGTGGTGGTCAACAGGGCGGCTACGAGCGCAAACCCTACGACAATCGCAGCGGCGGCAGCGGCGGCGAGCGCCGACCCTACGATAATCGCAGCGGTGGCGGTGGCGGCGGCTTTGGCAACAACCGCTCTTTCGGCAGAAAGCCTTTCCGCAAAAAAGAAGAGTTTTATGTAGAGCAAAAACCCAAGCCTGCACTGCCCAGCGGCGAGGGTATGCCATTGAATAAATACTTGGCACACTGCGGGTTATCTTCACGCCGTAAAGCAGTGGAGTATGTAGAGCAAAGTAAAGTCACCGTCAATGGTGAAGTGAAGATGGAGCCTTACTACCGCATTCAGCCCGGCGATGTGGTCATCTGCGACGGCAACGCAATGTCGGTACAGGAGCGTCAAGTGTACGTGCTGCTCAACAAGCCGAAGGGAGTGATCACCACCACCGACGATGAGCGGGGCCGTCCAACGGTACTTGATATCGTGGACCCGGCTTTCCCCGAACGGCTCTACCCCGTAGGCCGCCTTGACCGCGACACCACTGGCCTCATCCTCATCACCAACGATGGCGATCTGGCTCAAAAACTGTCGCACCCCAGCCATGCAGTGCAGAAACAGTACCGCGTAGGCCTCCGCAGTTCGCTCACACAAGCGGATTTTGAACTCATCGAACGGGGCGTAAAACTCGAAGATGGCATCATGGAGGTGAACTGGATACGCTTCTCAGAAGACCATCCCGACCGCGACATTGTGGAACTGGAAATCACCAGTGGCCGCAACCGTGTGGTGCGCCGGATGTTCGAGGCGCTGGGTTACGAAGTGTTCAAACTTGACCGCTTCTACTTCGCCGGGCTGACCAAAAAAGAACTCCCGCGCGGCTCGTTCCGCGAACTCACGCAGCGCGAGATCGTGATGCTCAAACACTTCACCGGACACCCCAGCACGGGCAAAAAACGCGGTGCTGGCGACAACGAGGAAGAAGCAGCCGATACGTCAGACCCAGATACTGGCGACGACAACAATTGATTTGAAAAAGCCGCTCGGATTCGATTCCGTGCGGCTTTTCTCATGCCCCCTCCTATCTCATCACTGTCTAATCAAACAACAAGTAAACATGAAAAAAACGGTTTTACTCCATCTTGCGCTCGTACTCTTCTACACAGGCCTACTGGGCCAAAGCACACAAAACGCCCTGCTCTCCACAAAAAACGCCGCCCAGTATTCTTTGGAAGAAACGCCATCTTTGAACGCCCCGAAGTCCGCGCCATTTGCTTCCGAATATGACAATTATGGCGGAAAACTCGGCATCGGCATCTCCATCCTCAACGGTTTTGGCGTACCCGCCCGCTACTACTTTTCGCCCAAGAGCGTGGCCGAACTCGGCTTTTACACCGGAGGCATCGCCATTTATGAGGATGACCCCACCGGAGGTGGCTTCGAGGTGGAATCCTATGAACTCGGATTCATGATGGGTGCCGGGTACACCTACTTTGGAGACCGTTTTTTGAAGCAGAAGAAAAGAAAAAACAAAGTCCGGGCGCACGGCGTGGCGCTCCGGGCCAACCGCCTGTTCGGAGATTTTCAAACCACCTTCACCTCCCTAGGCTGGGCGATGGAGACTTTCCGGGAAAACCGGACGAACAAGTCGTTCATTTTTGAACTGGGTTTGCAAGGTGCTTTCCCCGACTTCGTGTTTGATGGTAGAGAATTCAATGACCCTATACCTGGGATTTACCTGCGCTGCCACTGGAATTTTTTCTTGGACTAACGCGCTCAAGTGTCG
>JAYSUY010000647.1:0-11689 GCA_043718855.1 Saprospiraceae bacterium
GAGGCTTTTTTTTCGACTAAAAATGGCAATTCCCGGCAGGGAGTCCTACCGGGAATTGTTGTATCGCGAAACACCAGTTTCGCGTTCGAGCATAGCGAAACTGGTGTTTCGCGGTACAATGCACACACTCACGCTAAATTCCTCTCACCGCACCACTGTCACATCCCCCTTCAGCAGCAGCACCTGCCCGTCTTGAAGCAGCACTTCAGCGTACCAGCCCAGCACCCCCGGACTGAGCGGCTGCTCCCGAAACGAGCCATCCCAACCAGCCGCCGGGTCGTTGGGCGCAAAGCCCAGCCGCTCAAACACCAGACCGCCCCAGCGGTCGTACACCCGCAGCAGCCGAATCTCCGACACGCCCTCGCCCGCAAAAATCGTCAGGTAGCCGTTCGTGCCGCTGCCCGGCAGGATCACATTCGGCACATACAAGCCGTAGTTGTGTACCCGCACCCGCACCCGATCCTCCGCCCAGCAGCCGTTTTGGTCAAAAATCTGTACCACAAACTCGGTGTGTTCCTCAGGCTTCACCTTCTGTGTCAGGGATTTAGGCAAAAAAACCAAGCCGCCCGGCCCCCACACGATATCGCTCCACTGCGCCCCCTTTGGCAGCGGCTGTGCTTTCAAATTTACATACCGTCCCAGTTCAATCGACGTGTCGCTCACCGTCAGCCGCACCGCCAGCGAGTCCGGTTGCGTCAGCGTCACCGAAGTCTCCCACCAGCAGCCCTGAGCGTCCTCAGCCCGCACCGGGTAGGTGCCGGGCGGCAGCCCGACGAAAGTGTTTTGAGGGGTAAAATTCAGGTTGTCAATCGAATAGCGGAGCGGCGGGTGGCCTCCCGTCGCGTTCAGGATGCGGATTTCGCCGTCGTCGTAGCCAAAGCAGCGTACATCCTCCACAGATGCCGAAGCCCGGATCGGCTCGTCCCACTCCACCCGCACCGAGTCCTGCGCTGAGCAGCCGTTCATCAAGTTCAGCACCATGTGGACGTACAGCCCCGGCTCAAAAATAGGCACTGTGATTGCCAGCGTATCCAGCCCGCCCGGCAGTTGAGTCCAGCGGTTCTCGAAGCCGCTGCCCTGCGAAGAACCCGCAGCACTCAGCACAAATTTTGTTTCCGTGCAAGGCACCCGGAGGCTCGGCGGCCCCGCCTCGGCTGTCGGTGCGGCCTTGTCTTCCGATACTGATGCCTCCGCAACTGCCTGACAGCCAAAAGCATTGGTCGCCGTCACCGCGTACAGGCCGCCAGTGGAGACGCTGTGCGAAGGCTGGTCGCCCAATGCGCCGCCCGGCCCCGACCAAGCGTAGTGCAGCCCGCCCTGATTCGCTAAAACGCTCACCATCGCCATCGGTTGGGCGCAAGTGACCCGCTCCGCGAACGGGGTCAGCACTGGGATTTTGCCGAAGGCTGGTACCTGCACAGGCAGCGCGTGGGTGCAGCCGTTCGCATCGGTCAGCGTGAGCGCGTAGGTGCCAGCAAAGAGGCCCGGAAGGGCTGGGCCAGCCGAGCCGTTCGACCATGCGAACTGGTAGGGCGCAATGCCGCCTGCCGCCACCGCCGCCACTTTTCCGTCCGACGATTCGCAGGTATCGGCCCCCACTGCCATGCCCAGCGTTAGCACATCGGGCTGCGGCACTGCGAACTGTGTTGCCGTCGTGCAGCCATTCGCGTCCGTCAGCGTGAGCGTGTAATTACCAGCAGCCACCTGCGCGATGTCCTCCGTTTTTTGCCCACCCGACCAAGCGAACTGGTAGGGCGCGATGCCCCCAGCGGCCGTCAGGCTGACGGCTCCGGTGGCCCCGCCGAAACACTTAGCTGGTGTCACCGCCGGGTCGAGCAGCCCAAGCAGCGGCGGCTCTTTTACCTGATAATCAAATATTTGTGCGCAACTTCCGTCGGCGTAGGTCAACGTGAGCGTGTAGGTACCTGGGGCGAGGTTCTCGATTTTCGGCTGCGCCGAAAGAGTAGACCAAGCGTAGCCGAAGCCCGGTGAGCCACCCGTAAGCACCACCGCGATGCTGCCATTTTTTTTGCCAAAACAAGACACGTCCAGCACAGTCGCGCTGCTGGTGGGTGGAGTAAATTCTGGTACTTCGGTAGTCTCCACGAGGCTACAGCCGTTGGCATCGGTGATGGTGAGCGCATAGCTGCCAGAAGCCAGCCCGCCGATGACAGGGGCGATGTCGTTGGTAGACCAGCGCAGTTCGTAGGGTGGGGTGGCTTGGGCTGCGCCTAAAAAAAACGCGCTGCCGTTGGCCTCGCCGGGGCAAGCGGCTTGGGCGGAAATACCCGCTGAAGTCAGTGTGGTCGGCTGGTCGAGGCTCACCATCATCACCTCCGTACATGCAGCCGTGTCGGTGATAGTTACGGTGTACGCGCCCGCCGCCAATCCTGTGATGGCTGCGCTGCTCGCGCCATTCGACCACTTGAACTGGAAGGGCGAGGTGCCGCCGCTGGGTGAAATCTGGATGTCGCCGTCGTTGCTGCCCGCGCACTTAGGCTCCTGCCAAGTGGCGCTCAGCGCGATGCTGGGCTGCTCGCCGACGGCTTGGACGTAGGTTTTGGTGCAGCCCGCCGCGTCGGTCACGGTGGCGGTGTAGGTGCCGGTTGTCAGGTCGGTCGGGTCTTCCAAGCCACTGCCATTTGACCACAAAAACGTGAGTGGTGCCACGCCATTCTGCACCGTCACATCAATGCTTCCGCCTAAGCCGCCGTTGCAAATGGCCGGGCTGGAAGTGGCGGAGAGCAGGATGGGGAGCGGCTCTTTGATTTGATAGTCAAAGGTTTGCGCACACTTGCCGTCTGCGTAGGTGAGCGTCAGCGTGTAGGTGCCGGGGGCGAGGGCCTCGATTTTTGGCGCAGCCGAGCCGCTCGACCACGCATAGCCGAAGCCCGGCGAACCGCTGCTGAGCGACACGGCCACGCTGCCGTTTTTTTCTCCAAAACAGCGCACATCCGACACCGTAGTAGCGGCAGTTGGGGCTGAAAACTCCGGCACTTGCGCCGTCTCGGTGAGGGTGCAGCCGTTGACATCTGTGACGGTGAGCGTGTACACGCCCGCCGCCAAGCCTGTCAAGTTAGGCACAGTCGCGCCGCTCGACCACAGCAGCGCGTAGGGCGGTGTGGCCTGGGCTGCGCCCAGAAATGTGGCACCGCCGTTGGCCTCGCCGGGGCAGGCGGGCTGGGGGGAAATGCCCGCTGAGGTGAGGGCCGTAGGCTCACTGACGCTCGCTGTGAGGTTTTTGGAACACCCCGCTGCATCGGTCACGGTGACGGTGTAGGTGCCAGCCGAGAGGCCAGTCGGGTCTTCGGTGGTATTGCCGTTCGACCACAAAAACACCAGCGGCGTGGTGCCGTTTTGCACCGCAAGGTTGATGCTGCCGCCCAAACTGCCGTGGCAAAGCAAGGGGGCGAGCGAAGCGGAGAGGAGTATGGGCAGCGGCTCTTTTACTTGAAAATCAAAGATTTGTGTGCAACGCTCGCTCGCGTAGGTGAGCGTGAGCGTGTAGGTGCCGGGGGCGAGGCCCTCTATTTTCGGCGCAGCCGAGCCGCTTGACCATGTGTAGGCGAAGCCGGGTGTGCCGCCCGTGAGGGCGAGGGCTGCGCTGCCGTTTTTTTCTCCAAAACAGCGCACATCGGACACCGCGGTGGTGGCGACTGGGGCGGAAAACTCGGACACTTGCACGGTCTCGATCAATTCGCAGCCGTTGGCATCTGTCACGGTGAGCGCGTAGGGGCCAGCGGGCAATCCGGTTAGGCTGGGTGTGGTCGCGCTGTTTGACCAGCGCAGCGTGTAGGGGGGCGTACCCTGAGTGGCACCTAAAAACGTGGTGCCACCGTTGGACTCGCTAGGGCAGGCGGGCTGGTGCTCAATGCCCGCGCTGCTGAGCGCGGTGGGCTGGGTGAGCGAGATTTGAAGGATTTGGGCGCAGCCGTCGGCATCGGTGACGGTCACGCTGTGGTCGCCAGCGGAGGCGTTGGGCAAGTCGGGGCCGGTGCTGCCGTCCGACCACTGGTAGGTGTAGGGCGGTTTGCCAGCGGAGAAGTTGACTTGCACCGCGCCTGTTTGCCCAAAACACTGGATTGGAGTTGTGGTGGCCGCTACTTGTAGGAGGCCGCCGGCTTCGACCCAGGTGGAGTCAGTGGTGGCGCAGCCTTTGGCGTTGGTGACGGTGACTGTGTAGAGGCCGTCGGGCAGCCCGCTCAGGCTGGGGTCGGTGTGGCCGCTCGACCACTTGTAGCTGAGCGGCGGGTAGAAACTGGCGGCGTTGGCGAGGACTTGGGCGGGGCGGCCGTAGCAGTCGCCGTTGAGGGTGTCGAGTTGGAGGGTGGGGTAGCCGAAGGTGGCTACGCGCACCGTGTCGGCGGTTTTTTGTTGACAAAAATCGGTGGTTTCTACCCAGTACAGTCCCGCATTTTGAACCTGAAAAGTGCTGTCGGTGCTGCCGTCTTGCCAGCGGTAGGCGACAAATCCGGCTCTGGCATTGAGGGTCACGAGCGTGTCGTGGCAGCTGCCGAGGTCGGGGCCGAGGGCGAGGGGCGGCGTGGTAGTTTGGAAGTTGAACTGAAAAATGTTGTTCGGCCAGTGGCACTCCAACTCGTTGGTGACGGGGAAATCGGTGGCCCACAGGTAGGGCCGGGGCTTGGTGCCGTTGTCGTTGGCTACGCCGTAGATGGTGCCGAGCATTTTCGGTATGGAGAAAGTGAACACGGCGCAGGAGTCTATGGGCACCGCAGCGGGGGTCAGTGGCGGCGTGCCGAGCAGCAGGGCGGCGGTGGCGGTGGGGTCGCTTTGGTAAAATGCGACGGGCATCCTGGCTTTGAGCACCTTGTCGCCGGTGTTGCAGACGCGTAATTCTATGGTAAGGCTGTCGGGGCTGCACGCGATTTTGCCCGCCTGCGCGGAGGCATCGGGCAGCGGGATGGTGACTTCGTAATTGGGGTTGAACACGGGCCGCTGGGCGAGGTAGCGGTTGAGGGGGCGCTTGCCGGAGCCGATGGCGGGCAGTTCGAGGTGGTGGTCAAGCATCTGGACGGCGGGTATGCTGAGGTCGTCGTTGACATTGACAACGAAGTAGTTGTACTGGTTCCAGAGGTTGCGACTGGGCACCCAGGGGCCGCTGTCGGACTCGTACACGCGGATGCGGCCCCTGCCGCCATTGAAGAGGTTGGTCGTTTGGCCGGTGATGGCAATCTCGGTTTCGCCGTCGTTGTCGAGGTCGGCCACGACGGCGTACTCGTCGGATGTGCCGGAGAAACAGGGGGTTTTGAACCAGTTGCGCTGGGCATCTACGCCGGGCGGGAAGGGAACTGGGCCACCGTACAGGATTCGGAGGTTTTGCTCGTCGCGGTAGACGACTTCGAGGATGCCGTCGCCGTTGAAGTCGTAGACGGTGGAGCCGGTCCAGCCGGAGCCGTCGGTGGTGGGGAGGTTCCACCAGTAGGGCGCGGCGGGGGTCTTTTTGGCGGCGTTGAGGTTGAAACAGGTGAAGTTAAGGTGGCAGCAGACGAGTATTTCAGGAAGGTCTGGCCCTGTGCCACCATCGTCGTGTACGTTGGCGATGCAAGGCAAACTACCGCTGTCGGGGTGGTTGAGGGGAAAGGGAAAAAATTGGAGGAACTTGTTTTTGTTCCAGACATACACGCCTCGAGAATTGTTGTTGCGCCGCCCGCTCACGGCGATGTCGAGCACGCCGTCCAAGTCCAAGTCGGCCACCGAGGTATAGCCGTCTTCGTACTTCATACCGGGCTGTATTTGGTTGAGGTCGCGCTGTATTTTGATTTGTACGCCGTCGCCATCGCTGGGGTCGAGGTCGATGGAGTAGATGACGGGGCCAGCCACCAATTCTAATCCTCCGCAGTCGGGGTCGCCATTGCAGTCGGCCACCGAGAGGATGTCGACGGCAGCCGGGTTGCAGCTGCCTTGGGCGTAGTTGTTTTGCATGGCGCGGCCCCGGTAGTTGGGGCCGCTGATGACGCGGACGAGGGTTGGGCCGCCGGGGGCGGAAAAATCGAAGCGGTAGATGTCGCTGCCGGCGTACACTTCGGGGGTGCCGTCGCCGTCGAAATCGGCCAGCGAAACGCGGGTGTCCGTCCAGTCCAGCAGCTCGGCGGCAGCGGCGGAAGAGGTGATCCAGAGCGTCATGGGCGCGGCGGGGTTTTCTGTGTAGGCGGTGAAGACGCGGATGCGGCGGTCGTAGCAGGATATGAGGAGTTCGGGCGTACCGTCATTGTTGACATCGCCGATGGTCGGCCCCGGCACGGGATAATTGTCGAACCTGCCCGGCACGGTGAGTACCATCGGGCTGTTGAGGTTGGAGCCGTCGCCTCGGTAGATTTCGAGTTTGTCGGCGATGCCAGCGTTGGATGTGCCGATGATAATTTCTGGCATATTGTCCTCCTGAGGGTTCAGGTTGGCTACCACTGGAGCAGCGTATACGGAGACAGCGTCTTTGCCAGACTGCCAAGCGAGTCGCGCCTTGAAGTTGGAAGGGACGAAGGGTACAGAGCAATCTTGGGCAACACTTTGGCTTGCAAAAAGCAGTATAGCCAAGCCTATGGGCAGGAGAAGTCTGTGCAGCATGGTTGTTGAAAGTTTGGAAACGCAAAGCCAAAAGGAATACCCGCCTCGGTATGCCCGGCGGATGTGGACAGGTGGTGCCACTTGGAAATTTGCTCGTGGGCGAAGTTCATTAGTTTTAACCTAACTGCCCGGAAAGAATTTGTTTTTCGACTAAAAACAGCAATCCCCAGCAGGGAGTCCTGCCGGGGATTGGTGTATTGCGAAACACCCGTTTCGCTATGCTCAGATGCGAAACGGGTGTTTCGCAGTAAAAATTACTACTCAATGATGCCCACCGCCCACCGCAGCCCTGCTTCGGCTTTGCGGTACTCACTGAGCAGTTTGAGGTACTTCAGCTGTGCATCGAGCCAACTTTGTTCGCGGGCATTGATGAGGAAAACAGAACTCTCGCCCAGCGAGAATCGGGTGGTTTCGGCCTCCAGCAGGGTGCGCCTATTTTGCACAATGCCTTGATGGAGTGTGATTTGTCTTGATAAATTACTCAGGTTATTGGCGTACTGGCGCACTTTGATTTCGATGTCCTGCCGTTTTTGGCGAAGTTCAAAATCGGTTTGTGCTATTTTGACTTGAGTCACTTGTAGGTCGCCCCGTGCCTTGCGGTTGAGGATGGGGTAACTGAATTGGATGCCCCATTTGATGTCGTTGGCCAGTACACCTAGGCCGTCGGCACTGGCAGTGGGGAAAAACTCCCAACCGGCACCCAGTAGGTTGTAGTTCAGGTCGAGAACGGGTTTTTTCTTCTCGATTTTGAGGCGACGCTCCACCTCTAATGACTGGAGTTTGGTGGTGTAAAACCGCAGCGCGGGGTGTTGCAAACGGGCTTGTTGCAGTAAGTCGTCTGCTTTTTGCGGAACAAAAACGGCGTAGTCGGCGGTGAGCAGTGTGGGCGAAAAGGACAGTGCCGACGGCAAAATCGCCTGATTGTCAGTATTCCATAAAAAATTGCTGAGCGCGAGCGCTGCGTTCTGCAAATCCAAGCGGGCAAAATTGACATCCAACTGGCGGGTCTGCACTTGGATGAATGTTTCGAGGCTGTCTACTGCCGAGCGTTCGCCCTGCCGGAAACTTTCGCTGATGGCTTCGTTCCGAATTTCGGCCTGTTGGAGTGCTGCTTCATAGATGCGCACTTGATTGTCGGCCAGCACCCAAGTCCAGTAGGCTTTGGCCGCTTCCAACAGGAGATCATTGAGGGCGAGGGCGCGCTCGGCATCGCCCTGCTGCAAACCAATTTGGGCTTGGCGGAGGGCTGCACGACGTTCATCAATGATCAGCCCTTGCCCCAGTGTCCAAGTGAAACCGAAGGCGGCTTGGCCGTTTTTGGGCAGTTTGGACTCTTCGTTGAGAAAGTCCCCAGCAACCAGGTTGTACGCGCCTTTGAGTTCGAGGCCAAGCCAAGTAGGGAGTTTTACGCCGGCTTCCGTGTAGGTGTAGTAGTTTTTGTCGCTGAAATTTTTGGATGAAAAATCGGCGTATGCCTTCGGGTCAAAACCCCCTCGGGAGCGCAGCAGACTTGCGGCTGCTTGGTCGCGGTACAGATCAGATTGTCGAGCAATAGGATGGTTTTCAAGTACTTGTCTGCGGACATCAGGCCAATCCAGCGCAGGTGGTGTACTGCTCGGCGTTTGCGCGGCGAGCGGGGCAACGAACAGGAGAATAGGAAAAAAGAGGTGTCGCATGGTTCATTTTGCCTTTTTGATCGGTGCTTTCGGAGCCAGCCCGTCGCTGCTTTTTTCGTCTGTTTCGCCTGTGCCATTCACACGGTCGTACAGGTCGGGCGGGAAGCCGTTGAGTACCCGCCAGAGTTCGTACCAAACGGGCACGTTGTTGAGCAATGCGATGCCCTTGGCGCCGCCGCCGGGCTGGATGGCTGTGGGCCATGTCTGCTGAGCGAGGTTGGGGGCTACGAGTACCCGGAATTTGCCGTTCGCGCTGATGTTGCGATCAATGGCGAAGATTTTTCCGCTGAAAGTGCCGAGCGATACGCCAGGCCAGCCGCTGAAAAAGAATGCTGGCCAACCATCAAAAATGAAGCGCACTTCGTGTCCGACGGTGACGAGCGGCAGATCGAGCGGCTTGACATACATCTCCACAGCCAACTGGTAGTCAGCGGGTTGGATACTCACTACGGGGTCGCCCTCCTTAATAATTTCTCCTATACCAGGTTTGATGGCTTTCACGATGTAGCCATCCTGAGGTGCAGTGATGTAGTAAAAGGTGGCGCGGCGGGCGTAATTGTCGCGTTCGATCTGGAGTTTGTTGACCGACCCTTGGGCATCATACTTTTCCGATAGTGTGCTGAAGCGGTCGCTGTTGGCCTTGGCAATTTTGTTGGTGTACTCGTTTTGTGTCAGCGTGAGGTCGGTGCGGTAGATGGCGAGGTCGTTGCGACTGCTTTCGTACTGATTTTGCGCGGCCACTAACTTGGTCTCGGCTTCCTGCAATTTCAACCGCCGCTCTTCAAATTTGGTAAGCGATTCTAAGCCCTTGTCGTACATTGCCTTCATGCCATTGTACTGGCGTTGAGCCACTTGCAGATCGATATTGGCTTGCACTACTTTCAGGCTATCGCTCTGAATTTTGAGCCGAGCCTGCTGGATTTTGTTCCGAATCTGGGTAGTCTTGTTCTGCAATTCGCGCTGCATGGCCTCGATCTGCGTCCCCAATGCGCCGACTTTTCCGCTGTATGACTCAATGGCACCTTGTTTGGCATCCACTTGATTGCCCACACGATCCACTAAGTTGGGGTCGAAATAGTCAGATTTTACTTCAGAAAGGAATACAATAGTATCGCCTTTTTTCACGGCTTGGCCCTCTGTGACATACCAGCGCTCGATGCGGCCAGAAATGGTGGCATGGATGGTCTGTGGCCGCTGCTCGGGGCGCAGGGTGGTCACTTTGCCATCGGCGCGTACATTTTGGGTCCAGGGCAGGAACATAAACACCAAAAAAATGACCATCAAACTGCCAATCAGGTTGCGGAAGGAAAGGTGCCAAGGCGAGTGGCTAATTTTTTGATTAGCCCGCAGGCCGCGCAACTCGTCTTCGCAGTGGACGGTGTTTTGTGAGATATTGAGCATAAAAAAAATGTGGTCAATGTTGTGGAATGTGGTCAATGTCAGGGAAGTGTGACCACATTTTAAATCTCTCCCGCTGCCTCGCTAACCCGGAAAACGCGCTCGTAGTGTGGCGTTTTTTGGAGATCATCGAAACTGCCATCGAAGGCGACTTCACCGGCTTTCAGCACGACCACCCGGTCGCAAAGAGCGGCCAACAGTGGGTCAGCGGTGACGGTGATGAGCGTCCAGGGGCGGCTTTTATCGGTCAGAAGTTGAGCGATGCGGAGGCGGTCACGGAAGTTGAGGTTGCCCTGCGGCTCCTCCACCACCAGCAGTTTAGGCATGGTAGCGATGGAGCGGGCCACCAAAATTTTGGTGACAACGCTGCGCGGGATGTTTTTGCCACCTGGCAGCAACTCGGTGTCCAAGCCGTTGGGCTTGTTGCGAATGAACTCCGAGATGCCCACCTGCTCAGCCACTTGCAGCGCACGCTGGAGCGTAACGTGCTCGTTACCAAGCGTTATATTTTCCAAAATTGAACCTTTGAACACATCTTCTTGGCTCGATACATCGCCGATGTGTTCCCGCAAGCTGCGCAGGTGCAGGTTCTGCTTGGGCAGCCCATTGAACAGCAGCGAGCCGGTGAAATCTCGTTTCACCACCGATAGGATTTGCATCAGGGTGCTTTTGCCGGAGCCGCTGTAGCCCGCCAGCGCGAGCCGCTCGCCCGCTTTTATTTTCAGGTTCAAATTTTTTAGCACCGGGGTTTCGCTGTCATTGTACTGGTAGGAGAGGTCGCGGAGTTCGACTTCGAGGGGCTGATCGGTGCAAAAATCCTCTACCCGCACCCCACCCTCGCGCTCAAGCGGCAGGTCGGCCACTTGGCCTATTTTTTCAATGGCAGTCAGTACATCATAGCCCGTTTCGTGGAGCAAGATGAGTTTTTCTACTGAATCTACGACAAACAAAATCAAGATTTCGGCGGCCACGAATTGCCCGATGTTCAGTTGGTTGTCCATCACCAGCAGGCTGCCCAGCACCAAAAAACCGCCCAGCACCAGCACCCGGAAGGCTATGCCGCTCACAAACTGCCACACCAAAATCTTCCAGTGCTTGGCCCGTGCATCCAAGTATTCTGCTGCCAAAGAATCTGCGCGTTGGAGCGGAAATCGGTTTTCGCCAGCCAGTTTGAAGGTCGCAGCCACACGGCCCACCTCTTCGAGCCAGTAAGCAAGTTTGTACTTGTACTTCGATTCTTTCAGGCTCGTCTCAATGCCGCGCGGAGCCGTCCAGTAAAACAAAATAGCCAAAACACCCATCAAAAGCATCGAAAACGTGACAAAAGCCGGATGGTAAAATGACAGAAGCAGCAGGCTGAAAATAATTTGCAGCACCCCCGTGATACCGTCTATCAGCAGTTTCGGCAACCCTTTTTGTAAGGTCAGTGTATCGAAAAAACGGTTGACGAGTTCGGGCAAATGCTCGCTGCGCAGCACCTCTAAATTGAGGCGCGGGATGCGAACGGCGAACTCTATAGCCGAGTCGGTGAAAATGCGCCGCTGCATATATTCCATCAACGAAAGTTGCATGAACCGCAACAAACCGATCAGCAAGGCACCGACGACCACGATCAGCACCAGCACCATCCACGAGGCGTTGATGGCACCCCCCGCGATCTGACTGATGATGGCCTGTATGCCCAGCGGCAACGATAGATTGATGAGGCCAGCCACGATGGCATAGAGGAAAACATAGCGGATTTCGCGGCGGTACTGGCCCAGCAAGCGCAGCAGTCGCTGTACAGGGGTCAAGGCGGTGAGGGTTGTGGGTTGTTCCATTTTTGGGTACAACGCACCAAGTCGCGTGTAGTTTGCAAAATGGCCATTTTGCACCAACCATATTTAGCACTTGGGGAGGGTTTGCTCAGTCGTTTTGTGGCTAAATTGATTCAACACGCAGATTCAAGGTTCAAATGCAACAGCCGGGGGGGGCTGCGAGGATTTGTATAAGAACTCTATTGGAGACAAGAAACCGAGTGATTTGCGTGGCCT
>JAYSUY010000648.1:0-4020 GCA_043718855.1 Saprospiraceae bacterium
GGGCAGGTGCCGCACTGGAGCCGCGACGGGGCCTACAGTGGCCAACTCATCAACGCCCGCGCTGAGGGCATTACCGAAAAACCGTCGTTTCGGGAGCCGCTGCGCAGCCGCCGCTGCTTGGTGCCAGCCGATAGTTTTTATGAATGGCGAACCGAACCCGGCGGTCGCAAACTACCGTACCGCATCTTGCTGAATAACAACGACTTGATGATGATGGCAGGCATCTGGGACGAGTGGCGGCAGGGCGACGTGGTGAAGCGAACGTTCTCCATCATCACCACCGCGCCCAACCGCGAGATGGCCGAACTGCACAACCGAATGCCGCTTTTTTTTGAAAAACCGGAAGCACAGGCCCGCTGGCTGGCTCCGCTGTCGGAGACCGAAGTGGCTGAAATGCTGCGTCCACCTGAAGACGGGCTGCTGCGGATGTACCGGGTTTCGGAAAAATTAAACACACCCAGCTACGATGCCGCAGACTTGCACGAAGAGGTGGCAGATGCGTGGAGGCTGTTTTGAATGTTGGGGATGGGGTAATTGGGGATGGTTGCCGCACTGAGTATTCCTGCTGAGTTTGGTGAAAATGTCGAGTACGGCAACCATCCCCAAATAACCGAATAGCCCAATCCCCAACCCTCAAATCACCCCATCCCCAACATTTTCAGCACCTTCGCCATCCCAGTCGAGGCGGGCTCGGCCACCACCGTCAGGTTGGGCATTCGGCTCAGTTCAAAATTCACCTGTGGCTTGGGATCAACGTAGTAAAACGGGATATGGTCAGGGGCGTAGTGCATCAGCCCGGCAGCCGGGTACACTTGCAGCGAAGTGCCGACGATGATAAAAATATCGGCCTCGGCAGCCAATTCGGCAGCGGGTTCGAGCATGGGTACTGCCTCTCCAAACCACACGATGTGCGGGCGCAACTGTGCGCCGCGCTCGCAGAGGTCGCCCAATCGGAGGTCTCCGTCGCAGGGATACACCAAGCGCTCGTACCGCTCGGAGCGCGACTGGCGGAGTTGACCATGCAGGTGCGTAATTTGAGTGCTGCCTGCTCGCTCGTGCAGGTCGTCCACGTTCTGTGTCACGATGTGTACGTCGAAGTTTTTCTCTAACTCCACTAATGCGAGATGTCCCGCATTAGGTTGCACCTCAAAGAGTTGCGCCCGGCGTTGATTGTAAAAATCGAGCACCAGCACTGGGTTGCGCCGCCAGGCTTCGGGGGTGGCTACGTCTTCGATGCGGTGGTTTTCCCACAACCCGTCGGAGTCGCGGAAGGTACGGATGCCGCTTTCGGCACTGATGCCCGCACCAGTGAGGACGACTATTTTTTTCATGCTTTTTTTGCCAAGTTGCTGTGCTTGTACCCGTACCCAAAATAAATGAACAGCCCGGCCACCAACCAGATGAAGAATCCCAGCCAACTTTTGGCCGGTATCTGGGCCATCATGTACAGGCATGAGGTGAGGCCGAGTATCGGGATGAGCGAGAGGTTGTGGCGGAAAGCCAGCACGGCCATCAGCAGGGAGATGAACACGAAGAGCCACATCGGGATTTTATGCTGGAACAAGGCCCAGCCCGACTCGAATTTTTGATCCTCTGGGATGGTCAAACTGGCTATCGCCGCTGCGTAGGTCGTCTCGTCCATGCCGCCCAAGTAGTCCGTCAAGTTGGCTTTTGCCGCAGCAAAACCTGCGCTGTCGCGCTGCGCGAAGTAGGTTTTCAGGTTGGCGATTGCGGGGTCAGAAAGTTGGCCCACCAGCGCGTCGGCACTTCGCGCTTCGCGCTCGTTGCTCAGCCAAGCGAGGGTATCTTTTGGGTAAAAATTGAACAAAAACAACCCGCCTACTACCAGCATGGCTGGAAAAATCCATTTTCCGTTGAGGTATGGGGTGCGGAATGAGCCGCGCGGGGCATTGGGTGTCACCTGCATTTTCAGCACTCCGGCACACACCAGCACGAAGGCGAACAGGGTGCCCATGCTGCACAGATCGAGTACCGTGTCGCTGGGGATGAACAGCATCGGCACCACCACAAAGAAGCCGGTCATGATGGTGGCAAAACTTGGTGTGCGGAAGCGCGGGTGGATGTAGGAGAATTTTTTCGGCAGCAGTCCGTCGCGGCTCATCGTCATCCAGATGCGCGGCTGGCCGAGTTGGAACACCAAAAACACGCCCGCCATGGCGATCACCGCGCTTACGGCGATGACTCCAGAGAACCATTTGAGGCCGATTTTATCAAACACATAGGCCAACGGATCGCTCACCGCCAAGTCTGTGTACTTCACCATGCCGGTCAGTACCAGTGCGATGCAGATGTACAGCACAGTGCAGATCACGATGCTGTATACCATCGCCTTCGGCAAATCGCGCTGTGGGTTTTTGCATTCCTCGGCAGTGGTGGAGAGCGCGTCGAAGCCGATGTAGGCAAAAAATACCGCCGACACGCCAGACATCACGCCGCCGAATCCGTTGGGCAGGAAGGGGTGCCAGTTGTCGGTGTTAACGTAGCCTACGCCGACGATGATGACGAGTATAACGACGGCCATTTTCAAAATAACCATCACATTACCAGCGGTTTTGGATTCGCGCATACCCACATACACCAACGCGGTGATGAGGATGGACATGATGATGGCTGGAAGATCGAGGATGGTGCGGAAGCCGCCGATTTGTGGAGCAGAGTTCCAGGCTTTGTACGCTTCCAACTGCGCCGCGCTCAGGTCGGCCTCCGAGCCGCCGCCTTTCAGCAGGGTCGAGGCCGTCTCGAAACCAGCATGAGCGCTTGGGTAATCCACCTGCGCCCACTCCGGCACGTGCCACCCCGCGCTGTCGCAGAGGCTGGTGAAATAACTCGACCACGACACGGCCACTGTGATGTTGCCCACTGCGTACTCCATCACCAATGCCCAGCCGATGATCCAAGCCAGCAATTCGCCAAAAGCCACATACGAGTAAGTGTACGCGCTGCCCGACACGGGCAGCATGGAGGCAAATTCTGCGTAGGCAAATGCCGCAAAACCGCAGGCCACCGCTGTAAAAATGAACAGAAAAACCACACCCGGCCCGCCCGCAAAACTGGCTTTGCCGATGGTACTGAATATGCCCGCGCCGATGATGGCCGCTATGCCGAAAGCTGTGAGATCGAACAAGCGCAGGTTTTTATCCAAGCCACCAGAGCCGTGTACCTCCTCGTGGCGGGCGGTTTCGATGGCATCGGTGACGGATTTTTTGCGAAAAAGAGAGTCGAGAAAAGCCATAGGTGTCAGTGAGCGGTGAGCAATGAGCGGTGAACAGTTTGTGAAAACAGGGAAGAAGTGGGGGAAAAGTAGAACTTTCTAAAAACCTGCGCCGCAAAAACATGAATTGCCCCAAAAAAGAAGGCCACCTGACCGTCGCGCTGCTGCGCGATCGTCAGGTGGATGATGCAGGCGATGATCGGGGTGGGGCAAAATGAGGGCGAGAATACCCTCACTGTCTGCTCACAAACCGACAAAAATCAGCCGCCAGCAGCAAGGTTTTCCCCTGAAAATGCCGTCGGGGGTGCAAGTGTCGTTGCATGGCGGGTACTACGCCGCCGTCTTTTTCCAGAAATGTCATCAGCGTACGCAGCACTTTGAAGTAGCGGCCTAAGTCGTTCTCCCTCGGGATGTCGCGTGCGCCGAAGCGGATGAGGGCTTGCTGAAATACAGGGAAATCATACAGCGCGTAGGCATCCGGGTAGCGGAAAGCGAGGTACAGGGCCACCATGCGGTAGTCGTCGTGGTAGTGGTTGTTCTCGATGGAGCCGACGTGGGCGCGTTTGTAGTCGCGCAGCAGCGTGTCGCAGCCGAAGAGGAAGCGCCCGATGCGGGCCTCGGTATCGCGGGTTTCGTTGAAAAGATCGTCGAACATCAGCCGCACCGTGCCCGGCTCGAAACGCCAGAACTCAAGCATCACCCGCTTCGGCTGCCACTGATCGGCCTGCCACAAGCGGCGCGTTTCGGAGTTGTGTAGGCAGCGGTCAAACATCGCCGCCGGGTCAGCC
>JAYSUY010000649.1:0-4016 GCA_043718855.1 Saprospiraceae bacterium
TCAGGTGACCTCCCAAAAGGCTTGGCTTGTGTGGATGTCTCCGCTTCGCTACGACATGACAATCCCACTTTTTTAAAGTAACAAAGTAGAATTAGATGCATCGCTGCACCAATAGACCTCATTTCCACACATGACAACAATGGGACACGGATAGGACGGATTAAACCGATTAGGGCGGATTCTTTCAAAATCCGTTTTTTCTCCGTCTAATCCGTCCTATCCGTGTCCCATTGTTGTCGCGTGTGGGAGTTTGCAGAAGAGGTCTAATCAAAAAATTATCGATTTGCCCGGAGGTTGAGGAAGAGTTTGAAGCCAAAATTCACCTGCACGACTTTCGACTTCGTGAGGTAGTTGGCGGCAGTAAAAATCTCGTAGTTTTTGAAAATGTCGCGGATGAAAAAGTAGCCCAACTCCGCTCCCACACTGAAATCCAGTGTACCTGTGTCGCCACCTACCGGGCGGTCGTCTTTCGGGATGACGGTGTAGCGCATACCTGCCTTAGCTATTGCGGTGAAGGCATTTTGTTTCGTCTTGGCGCAGCGGTTGCCGTTGGAGCGGTATTTCCCTACTCCAACTTCGAGGATGCCGAAGGGGGTGGCGCGGAACGACTGTTCCACATCGTTGGCCTCTGGCGCGAGGGTGAACGTAGCGCCTCCACCAATCCGAGCCGTACTCCAGTGGCTAGCGACGTTCATGGCCATCGAAGCCCCCGCGCCGAGGCGGTCAGTAAAATGCTCCACATCGGGCGCGTGGAAGTAGATTTCAGGCAGATCGAGGAACAAGCGCGGCCCACCTTGAGCCTGTGCAACAATGGAATACGCAGCAAAAGCCACAGCGAGTAAGGATTTTTTCATGGAAGAACAGTTTGAAACGATGAAGTATAAACGATGAACCAAGAACCAAGAACTGGTCATGGATTTTGGGCGAAGATACTGCACCGCTGGAATGTGCTGCTTCGGCTTCTTGCCCCCTGCTTCGGCCTTTTTTTTGCAAATGCTGTGCAAACTTTCCCCTCCATGCCGCTGCCCAAACTTTCAGGTGTAACTTTGTGACGCAATGACGATACACTCCCGCACTTTCGCTTGGCTCTGGATGGCAGCCCTGCTGACCGCTACGGTCGGCGTGAGCGTGCAGCGCATCTACTGCTACTGCGTGGGCGAGACGACCATCGGGCTTTTTGTTGCTGCTGATGCCTGTCAGGTGCGCCAGCCCAGTGCGGTTGCGGGTTGCTGCGCGAAAAAACAACACTCCGTCCCCGCCCGCTCCTGTTGCGAAAAAGGTAGCGACAAAGCCGCCCAGCAAGACGGCGGCTGTACGAAAAAGACCACCCAGGTTTTCCAGTTGAAGACTGAGTTTTTGGTGGATAAACCGGTTGAAAGAAACTTTGATTTGCCCGCCTGGGCTAACGAACAGTTCATTTTTCGCCAGTTTTTGCGCCAGCGGCTCTGCGAAGTCCCCGTGGAGAACAACCGCCCGCCGCCCGCCCCGCCGCCCCTCTCTGGGCGCATGACCTGTGTGCGCCACCAAGTTTTTCGCCTGTAACACTGCTGCCCGGTGGCCCGTTTTGCTCAACTCCAACGGCCGCTCGCAACCTGTCTGCCTACCTTTCTATGTAGCAGCAGCATTTCGTTCACAGGCTGACGGTACTGTCAGTGCTACTTTCCAAGACATGAAAAAACTCATTGCCCTCTGTGGCCTCCTCCTGCATATTTCCCTCCTTTTTGCCCAGCAACCCTCCGCCCTTAACCCTCCGCCCTCAACCCTGAGCGGCATCGTCACCAACGAGCGCGAGGAGTTGCTCATCGGTGCCACCGTATTCTGGAAAGGCACCAAAATCGGCACCTCCACCGACACATCGGGCAGGTTTAGCCTGCCAGCCAAGGCGAAAGCCGCCACGCTCGTGGTACAGTACGTTGGCTACACACCCGCCGAAGTGGAGGTGCTGCCCGGCGAAAACAACCTCTGGATTGAGGTGGCAGGCGCAACTGAACTTCAAGCCGTAACGGTGACTGAACACGGGTTTGGCACCAGCATCAGTGCCATCGGGGTGCGCAACGTGGAGAGCATCAGTAGCAAGGAACTGCGCAAGGCCCCCTGCTGCAACCTCTCCGAAAGTTTCCAGACCAACGGCGCGATCGACGTGACTTACCCCAACGCACTCACTGGCGTGAAGGAAATCCAACTGCTGGGGCTGCGCGGTATTTACAGCCAGTTTTTGGTAGAAAACCGCCCCAGCATGACGGGCATCGCCACACCGTTTGCACTGGAGTACATCCCTGGCACTTGGCTGAGCGGGGTGGACTTGGCGAAAGGCGCGAGTACGGTGAAGCACGGAAACGCGGGCATCACGGGGCAGGTGAACGTGGAAATTGCGAAGCCTGACACCGATAAGCCGCTGTTTGTCAACGTATTCAGCAGCACTGAGGGGCGTGGCGAGGTAAATGTGCATTTGAACAAAAAAGGCGAGACGGCGCACCATGGACTGTTGTTGCACGGCTCGTTTGTGGAAAACCGCTGGGACATGAACCATGATCGGTTCAAGGACTCGCCCGACCGTAGGCAACTCAACGCGCTGTACCGCTGGAAGTACGACGGCCCGGCGGGCTGCGCTCAGTTCAACGTGCAGGCCCTCACCGACCGCCGCCACAGCGGGCAACTGAGCGATATCGCGGGCTATGCAGGGCCGCGCTTTACCATTGACCAACAAAACGACCGCGTGGAGGCTTGGGGCAAGTACGGCAAGGAGCAGTTTTTGGGGAAACAGTTTCTCGAACTCGGCAACATCGTGGGTGTATCGTGGCACCGCGCCCGCTCGCAGTTTGGGCCAAACGCCTACGCCGCCGAGCAAAAATCACTGTACTTCCAGTCGCTTTTTCAGAACATCATCGGCAACACGAACCACAAAATCTTGGTAGGCCCTTCGGTGCAATACGATGATATTCAGGAGAGTGTGAACGAAGGCAATTACGACCGCCGCGAGTTTGTGCCGGGTGTGATGGCCGAGTACACGTTCAGCCGCCCCAGCCTGACAATGGAAATTCCAGACTTCGTGATGGTGTTGGGCGGTAGGATCGATTGGAACAGCCGCTTCGGTTGGCAAGCCACACCGCGCCTGAGTGCGAAGTACAATTTCACGGAAAAAAGCATCGTACGCGCATCTGTAGGCCGGGGCTTCCGCTCGCCCAATTTGGTGGCCGAGAACATCAGTCTGCTGGCGAGCAACCGTACCCTGCGTTTCACCTCTCCCAGCGGCGGGGTGCCGCGAGAGGGCCTCGGCAACGAGGAGGCTTGGAACTACGGCCTGAACTACACCCACAACTTTAAAATGGGCCGACGCGATGCGAGTTTCAGCGCAGACTTGTACCGCACGGATTTTGTGCGGCAGGTGCTGGTGGATGTGGAGCAGCCGCCCGCAGCCGACAAAGAACTCTCCATTTATTTCTACCCGCTGCTGGGAGGCAAGTCATTCAGCAACAGTTTTTTAGTCAACTTCCAGTACAGCCCTTTGCCAGGTTTGGAGGTAAAATTTGCCTTCAAGTGGAATGACGTGCGGGCCACGTTTGCCGATGGCCAACTGAAAAGGGTGCCGCTTGTGGCACGGCAGCGCGGCTTGGTTTCGGTGGATTACACGACACCCAACAAGCGCTGGAGTTTCAACACATACGCCCAAATTGTGGGGCCGCAGCGCTTGCCCGACAACTCGTTTTTGCCGCACGAACTGACCCACGATTTCCCCCAAACCAGCCCCACGTTTGTGCTACTGAACGCTCAGGTGACACGCAAATTTGGCCCCAACTTCGAACTCTACGGAGGTTGTGAAAACATCACGGGCTACCAGCAACACCATGTCATCATCGCGGCCAATGACCCTGGCTCGCCCTATTTTAATGGCTCGCAGGTGTGGGCGCCCATGATGCGGCAGATTGGATACCTCGGGCTGCGGTACGCGCCGAGTGGATTGGAGGAGAAGTAAAAAACTTGGTAGTGGCCAGCCTTGTCTGGTTCTATGCCATTGA
>JAYSUY010000650.1:0-11671 GCA_043718855.1 Saprospiraceae bacterium
TTTTCAAAATGTCTTCGTAGTTCATCAATTCTTTGTTTTTCTCCCCGCACATGCAGGAGCGTCAATTTAAATACTTTTTCCTCATAAGGTCTAATACACCGCACTCATTTCCGCTTTCTTCTCCCTGATTTTCAACCAACTGGATGCACAAACTCTGGTCTGGAACAAGGAATTGCCGCTGAATGCTTTCCTTGGTGCCTCACACTGTTCTGTTCAGCAGATTGGCGACCGCATCCTTTTTTGCGGGCGAAAAAGCATTGTCGAACTGGACAAAACTGGTGCGGTCACAGGGGCTGTGCTTCCACTGCCTGTCGGTGGCAACTCGTTTTTCTTAGGACGATTTCTTCGTGAAAAAATTGATCCTAAAACTGGCGAGCGGTACTTCCTGCTGGCCTACCGGACACCCGGCGGAGTTCAACCGATTGTATTCACTGAGTACCGCCCCGGAGCAGGGTTTGTCCACGAGACATCCTTAGAGGAAGGTACGATATCGTCCACCTCATTGGCCTCTGCCATTGTAGAGGTAAACGACAGCACGTTTGTGGTTTTTGGAAGAAACCATGTGCGCCAAGTCACCCACCGGCCTGGTCAAGGCGTGGTCGTGAACTGGCAACGGCCTTACTATCAAGGCAATGTCAATGCCGCTATCCTCACGGACGACGGTGGATTCATCTCAGCAACCCAAAGTGGTAACATTCTGGCCATCAATGCCAATGGGGACTCTCTCTGGAAAACAACCGCTGGCTTCACGGTGCGCGACATAAAAAAAACGGCGCAGGGTTTTGTTACCTGTGGGCGCAATGCTAACAAAGCAGTCGTAGCCGAGTATTCGAGCACAGGTGTACTACTTTGGAGTCAGGAATATGCCGACAACAAAACTTACGAGCACATCATCGTGGAAAACGACGGCAGCCTAACGGTGACTGGTCAATCTGTGGCGAACGAAATTGTGCTACACCACTTGAATGCGAGCGGGGTCTCCCTTTGGCGAAAAGCCTATCAGACGGGTAGTGGTGGCAGTCTGGTGAAAACGGCTGACGGCGGATATGTCGTCGCGGGGGCTTTGTTGGTCTCTCCCCAGCGCTTTTGCGTAATCAAGACTGATGCAGAGGGTAATACAGGTGCTTTTGAAGCATCGTTGCTCCCAGCGTTTCGCCAATTGGAAAACGAACAGATGCTGGCGCAGTTTTCACCTTCGGCCAGATTGTTTTCTGGCACTTCCATCTTTGAATCTGGATTCCTTGTCCCAAAAGATAGCCTGACCAGCACCTACTTTGCTGCTGGGCTGTGGTTGGGCGGACACGCACCCGATAGTATGCTCAGTTTGGCCGCTGCTACCTACAGAAATGATACTCGTTCCGACTATCGCGCTGGTCTTTCACACGGTAGTTCTGTAAATGATTTCAATCATACTTGGTACGTCAGCCGCTCCGAAATTGAAGCCCTGCGGCAAGACTGGGCCGACAACGGCCAAATCGACCAACACATACCACACGACATCTTGACTTGGCCTGGCAGAAGCAATCCTAACTTTGTACAGAATCTCGACTTTTCTAAACCGCTCACAGACAAAGCGTTGCTACCTGCCCCCTTCGTGGATGCAAACGGAGACGGCATCTACTCTCCAGCCGATGGCGACTATCCGCGCATCAAAGGAGACCAGATGGTGTGGTGGGTCATAAGCGACAGCACGGAACATACAGAGACAAGCGGCCGCCCACTTGTGCTGGATATTGCAACATCGGCTTACCTCTACGAATGCACCCAAAATGCTCAACTGCAAAACACGCTTTTTGTGGATTACGAGATGGTCAACCGCTCTGGCAAGCCATATTCGGATATGTTCGCAGGCATTTGGAGTGACCCAGACTTGGGCTGTGCTTTTGATGACTACATTGGCTGCTTGCCACAGTCCAATGCCTATTTTACTTACAACCAAGATGCTGTGGATGGGAACCCGGGAACCAATTGTGATGGGGGGGCACCCACTTTCGGAGAAAAAGTACCTGTAGCATCCACCACGATATTGAACACCACGCTGGATAAATTCTCGTACTATAATAATGGCTTCCCTAATCCCAGTGAGCCTGCGCAGGCCTTAGAATACTACAACCAAATGCGGGGTATTTTTTATTCTGGTGGCATAGGATTCGACACGATTGACCATGTTTTCCCAGACAACCCAGCCGACCCCAACGGCAACTCCATGTGCTCAGCCAACCTACCGTCCGGCGACCGCCGCACCATCGGCTCCACCGGCCCCTTCACCCTCGCCCCCAACGACACCTTCCGCCTCCAACTCGCTTTCACCTACCACCCAGACATCCCGCACCCCTGCCCTGACATCTATAGCAAGGTGAAAACCGACATCGATCAACTGCGCGACCTAGCCAATTCTGGTGCGCTGGGCGGCCCCGCCAACTTGCCTCCGCTGGTGCAACTTCAAGTTGGTCAATCAGTTGTGCTGAATGCTGAAGTGCCGGGCGCAAGTGCCTACCAGTGGTCGAGCGGCAACACCACGCCACAAATCAGCGTATCGCAGCCGGGTACCTACACGGTTACGATCACGAAAGCAACAGGCTGTCAGTCAGTGGAAACAGTAGTGGTGCGGCTGTCCAGCGGGGTACAGGAGGGGGATTGGCTCCAGCAGTTTCGCTTGTTTCCTAACCCCAACAACGGCCAGTTCCGTGTGGAAATGAGCGGTCCTGCACAGGATGAGGTGGAGTTTACGCTGTTCAACGCAGTGGGCCAACTGATGCGTCGCGAGGTGGAAGGCTTCGGCACAGGCACGCTTGCCCGCACTTTCGACTACGGTCAACTGCCTACTGGCGTGTACGCGCTGCGGGTACAGGCGGGAGGAAAATCCTCGGTGAATCGTTTCGTCGTTGAGCGGCATTGAGAGCGGAGGGGTGCCATCTGCGAGGTACGAGCAGGTGACATCCCGCAGCGGCTGTGAATGAAGATGTCACCGACGATGAGTTGAGATGTCACCTGCTCGTACCTTGCAGATGACACCACAGAGTTCCGGGATACTACTGCCCGGCCAGCGATTGGATTCGCTGGCCGGGCTTTTTTTGTAAAAAAACTACCTTTGCTCGAAACACGTTACCCCGCTCATGGCCCACCAAAGCATCCGCGAATACCACCGTGAACTCGACAACCTTGTCCGATTTGGCGGCTCCAAGAATGAAGGCGTGCTCGAACACGCGACCATCCGCTTGCTCAACGAGTACGCCCAGCCCCAGAACCTCCGCTTGGTGCCCAAAATCAGCATCCGAGTAGGTGGTAAAACCGTCATCCCCGACGGCACGCTCAAAGATGCGCTCCAACTCGACTGGGGATACTGGGAAGCGAAGGACGAGCACGACGACCTCGAAGCCGAAATCAAAGCCAAGTTTGAGAAGGGCTACCCCTCCGACAACATCCTGTTCGAGGACTCGCGCCGCGCCGTGCTGTATCAGGGCGGGCAGGTGAGCGATGAGGCAGACATGAGGGACGAAGCCGCGCTGCACCGCTTGTTGGAGCGGTTTGTCAACTACGAACGCCCTGAAGTGCAGAGTTTCCGCGAGGCCATCGAACGGTTCAAAGCCGATGTGCCGCAGGTCACCGAGGCTGTGCGCGGCATCATCGGCGAGCAGGAAAAATCGAACGCTGCCTACCAGCGCGCCCGCGACGACTTTTGGGAAATCTGCAAGGAGAGCATCAACCCCGAAATCACGAGCGACGACATCCGGGAGATGATGGTGCAGCACATCCTGACCGAGGATATTTTCAACACGATTTTTGACGAAACCCAATTCCACCGCGAGAACAACATCGCCCGCGAATTGGAGCACGTCATCGCCACCTTTTTCACCCGCGACCTGCGCCGCAGTACGCTCGACGGCATCCAGCACTACTACCAAGTCATCAACGCTCGCGCTGCCCAAATACCCGACCACCACGAAAAGCAGAAGTTTTTGAAGGTCATCTACGAGGCTTTTTACAAGGGCTATAACCCCAAAGCCGCCGACCGGCTGGGCATCGTATACACCCCCAACGAAGTGGTTCGGTTCATGGTGGAAAGCACCAACTACTTGTTGGAGAAGCACTTCCAGCGCAACCTCGAAGACCCCGGCGTGGAAATACTCGACCCCGCCACTGGCACCGGCACGTTCATCTGCGACATCATTGACTTCATTTCGCCCGCCAAATTGGAGCGGAAATACCGGGAGGAAATCCACGCCAACGAAATCGCCATCCTGCCCTACTGCATCGCCAACCTCAACATCGAGTACACCTACAAGCAGCGGATGGGCCGCTACGCAGAGTACCAAAACCTCTGCTTCGTGGACACGCTGGACAACTTGGGCTTTGGGTTTGGCGGCAAACAAACCTCGCTGTTCAGCATGAGCGCCGAAAACGCCGCCCGCATCAAAAAGCAGAACGAGCGCAAAATCTCGGTCATCATCGGCAACCCGCCCTACAATGCCAACCAGATGAGCGAGAACGACAACAACAAGAACCGGGAGTATTTCCTCGACCGCACCCGCAAAACGGGCGGTGTGGACGGGCGCATCAAAGACACGTTCATCAAGCACTCCACCGCGCAGAAAACGAAGGTGTACGACATGTATGCCCGCTTTTACCGCTGGGCGTTCGACCGGTTGGGTGACGAAGGCGTGGTGGCTTTTATCACCAACCGCTCGTTCATTGACTCGCGCACTTTTGATGGTTTCCGCAAGTCAGTGGCTGGCGAGTTCAGCCACGTTTACATCGTGGACTTGGGCGGCGACGTGCGGGCCAACCCCAAACTCTCCGGCACCAAGCACAACGTGTTCGGCATCCAGACGGGCGTGGCCATCATGTTTTTGGTCAGGAAAAACAACCGAGTGGTGCTGCCCGAAGGCGACGAAAAGGCCCTGCGCAATGCCAAGCGCGAATACAGTTTTTCGGAAAAAGACCGCCTACCCGACGTGCTGAAAGAACCCGTCGTGGAGTACGGCGAACGCCGCTACCTCAGTGCCGACGGTTGCCGCATCCTGTACATCCGTCAACCGGAATTTGACACTGCGGCGGACAAACTGCGCTTTTTGGCGCAGGCCAAGTTTGACCGGCTTGATTTTGATGTGATTCGGCCCGATAAAAACCACAACTGGGTCAACATCGCAGAAGAGAGCGATTGGGAAAGTTTAATGCCCATATGCAGCAAGGAGGTGAAAGTAGGCAAGGGCGGGAAGGCAATTTTTGAGTTGTTCTCGCTGGGCGTTGTGACCAACCGCGACGAGTGGGTGTATGATTTTGACAAAGACAGACTTGCCAAGAAGGTGGAGTTTTTGATAAAAACCTACAACTTTGAAGTGGACAGGCTTTTTGGAAAAACAGAAAAGAAGGACATCAAGGACAAGGTGGACTATCAAATCAAATGGACGCGAGCGGTGAAAAACGACTTGGACAAAGGTCGGAAGTATGCCTTCCAGCCCGACCAAGTCATTGAGAGTTTGTACCGCCCTTTTTGCAAGCGCCTGCTGTATTTCAACAGGGATTTGAACGAGATGCAGTACCAAATGCCCCAGATTTTTGGAGCAAAAGGCGTTTCGCCCAATCGAGCAATCAACTGGAATGTCAATGGCATGGAAGTTCGAGTGTTGGCCTCTAACATACTGTCTGACTTGCATTTCATTGGAGATAATCAATGCCTCCCCCTCTACCGCTACCTCCCCGGCGGCCAGCGCACCGACAACATCACCGACTGGGCTTTGGAGCAGTTCCGCGCCCGCTACGCCGCTTCAAGTGAGGCGGTGACTGTCAGTCACCGCCTCACTTCAGTCACAGTTCCCATCACCAAAGAGTCCATTTTCCACTACGTCTATGCCGTGCTGCACTGCCCGGCTTACCGCGCGAAGTACGAACTCAACCTGCGGCGCGAGTTCCCGCGCATCCCGCTGTACGAAGATTTCGAGCAGTGGTCGGCTTGGGGCAAGTCGCTGATGGACTTGCACTTGGGCTATGAGACCGCAGAGATGTACCCGCTCGTGCGCCTCGAAACTAAAAAGGAAAATCCGAAGGTGAAACTCAAAGCCGACCGCGAAACAGGCACCATCGCGCTCGACGAAGCCACTGCGCTCGCAGGCATCCCGCCAGAGGCTTGGGACTACAAACTCGGCAACCGCTCGGCCCTCGATTGGGTACTCGACCAGTACAAAGAAAGCAAGCCGAAAGACCCGACCATCGCCGAGCAGTTCGATACCTACCGCTTTGTAGATTACAAGGAAAAGGTGGTGGATTTGCTTTGCCGCGTGTGTACCGTCAGCGTGGAGACGATGCGAGTGGTGGAGGCGATGCCGAAAGAGTAGGCTACCATCACCGCTCCGCAAAATACATCTCCACCATCCCCTTGTTGTGGACTTCCTCCTGGCCTCGGTAGATGAGTTTGAAGTGGCCTTTAACAGCTTCAGCAGTGGCTTTGGAGATGTTGACCCGGCCCGCTACGCCATGCTCCTCGAGCCGGGCGGCGAGGTTCACCGCATCGCCCCAGATGTCGAAAGCAAACTTGTTTTTGCCAATCACCCCAGCCACCACTGGGCCAGTATGGATGCCAATGCGCATCTCGTGGAGGAGAGCGCGAGGGTTTTCGCGGTTGCGGTACTCCAACCAAGCGGCCATGTCGAGCGCGGCGTTTACAGCATCCTGTGGGTGTGTATCGTTGGGTACGGGCAATCCGCCTGCGCACATGAAAGCATCGCCGATGGTCTTGATTTTTTCCAGCCCGCGTTGGTCGCAGATTTCATCGAAAGCCAGAAAGCACTCGTTCAGTTCATCGATGATCTGCTCCGGGCTGAGCCGAGCGGAGAGTTTGGTAAAATTGACAAAATCGGTGAACACCACCGTCGCTGACTCGTAGGTACGGGGCAATGCAAAGCCGCGAGCCTTCAACTCTGCGGCAACCTCATCAGGCAGGATGTTGGTCAGCAGGCGGTCGCTCTTGCTCCGCTCTTCCTGTATTTCAGCATTTTGTGCTTGTATCTGATGGTTTTGCTGGCGCAAGCGGCGGCCCGCCCGGCGGGCCAGCATGAAGCCGCTGCCCAACAACACAAGGATGAGCAACAGCAAACTGCCCAGCCAGAAGCCAAATTTTTGAAGGCGGGCTTGCTGGCGGTAGCGGAGTTCGCCGATGTCGCGATCGCGGCGGAGATTCTCGTTTTCTTGGGCCCTGCGGGTGCTGTCTACCATGCCATGGGCGCGGTCCAACTCCACCTGTCGGTGCAGGTCGGTGTTGATGCGCCCTTGTTTTTCGGCAGCCAAATTTTGGGCGTACAGCCGCAGTTCTTGTTGGGCGCGGAAGGCCTCCAATTGCTGCGACCTGATGGCCGCATCGTCCACCTGCTTTTGTTTTTCGAGCAGCAGCGCCTTGCTTTTCGATTCGTTGGCTTCCAGCGTCAGGTTCTGGTTGAGTAGGGCAAGCCGCTCCTGATCGTACTTCGATTGCTGGTAGGCCAGTTCGGTCAGGTTTTGCTGCGCCAGCAGGTACTTGATCTGTCCTTCGGCTGAGGCCAGCACACTGCGCTGCTGGTTGAGCCGCTGCTGCCGCAACTGCTCCTCCACACGCACGGAGTCTTGCAGTTTGAGGTAAAGCCGATAGTAGTCGAAGGCTTTTTCAAAATCGTACAAGTCCTGGTGGACATCGGCGGCAGTGCTGTAGGTGTTGGCCAGCAGGCTGATCTGCTTGGTTTCTTTCGCCAAATCAATGGCGATATCGTTGTGGCTGAGTGCGTTGTAAATGTCGTTGCTGCTAAGGTAAACCCCCGCCAGCAAATGTTCGAGGCTGGCCAAAGCCACTTTGTCCTTGCGAGCAGCCAAGATAGCCCGGGCTTTTTGCAGGTAAACAATGCCCTGCTTGCTGTCGCCAGTGTTGTGCAGCGCAATGCCGATGTTCGTCCAGAGCAGTTCCGGGTAATCACAGTTGATATACGAGCAGCGATCTTCTGCCAAGCGGAAGTAGCGAAGTGCCGAATCGTAAGCCCGCAGCACGGTGTATTGCCGACCTAAGTTGTTGAACAGCAGGGCTTCTTCCTGATAATTGCCTTCGCGGTCAATGATGTCAGCGATGAGCAAGTAGTTGGCGAGGCTTTTTTGGGTGTTGCCTACTTGATCGTAGGCTTGGGCCATTTTTTGATAAATCTGCACCAAGCGCGGGTAGTTGCCCTCCTGCCGATACTTCGTGAGCAGCGGGTTGTAGTACGTTTCAGCGGTGTCGAAGCGCAGATCAGCCAAACTCGCGTCGGCCATTTTCTCCATAGTTTGGTAGTCGCGCGGCTGCAATTTGAGTGCCTCGCCGTAGTAGCGACGGGCATTCTGGAAGATTTTTTCCCTAAAAAATAAGTCGCCCAGTGCCGTGTAAATGTCCATCAGGGCAGACTTGCTCACATTAGCGGGTATCTTTTTGGACTCTGCTTCCAAAAAATGCTGCAACGCCTCCTCATTTTTACCTAAACGGGCCTGTATCCCGCCCAGCAGCATCGAAGCCCGCACGATGGCCCCGTCATGGCGCAGGTCCCGGGCCAGTTTTAGGCTCTGCTCGGCCAGGGCCATGCGCTCGGTATCGGAGTCAGATTGTTGGGCTTGCTGCAACAGCCGATCCACCTCAGCCGTGGAGCGTTCCAGTTCCTCAATACCCTGACTGTGCAGCACGGGGGCAGCAAGCAACATGAAAAAAAACAGCAGTGATGTGAGTCGGATGAAATGTAACACGGTAGGCGAAGGTAGCGCAGAGATGGAATTCCAAGTGAACGATGAACGATAAACGATGCTCTCCTCAGCGCAGCAGTGTCACATCGCCTGTGGCTTCATAAAAACGGGGTACACCGAGCAGTTCCCCCACCCACGCAAGTCGCCAGAGATACACCCCCGGCAAGCCCTCTCGACCTCGCACAGCGCCGTTCCAAACGGCTTCCGGGTCATCTGCTTCAAAAACAAGGCTGCCCCATCGGTCATACACTTCCAGTCGCCACTGCGACCACAGGCAGGGTGAAAAAATGTGCCACTCATCGTCACTACCATCGTCGTTGGGCGAGAACACGTTGGGCGCGTAGAACTCGCAAGGCTGGCAAGTATAAAACCCAACTTGGATGCTGTCGGCAAAAATGCACCCAGATTGATTGCCCGTTAAAGTGTAGATACCTGCCTCTAAAACATTGATTTTCTGTTGTTTGCTTCCAGTACTCCACTGCCAAGCGGACAGCCCCGGCGGAACTGAGAGATCAAGCGAAGCGCCGTAGCACAGCACCGTATCGGGCGGCAATTGGAACCCGTAGGCCACCGAGATGGTGACATTCGAGGTATCGCCTCGGCAATTTCCAACATCAGGAATGATGTAGGCGTAGCGGCCCGGCACATCCTTGGCAGGGTCAAAAAAACCTGCACTCGAAGGCTGCGAAAGCCAAAAACCACCTCCGTCAGGGCTGCCGCGCAGCACACCGAGCAGGGAGATGGGCGCAGTGTCAGCACACAGCAGCGTATCGCCTTCCAGCCCCACATTGGGCGGCGGAAAAATGTGCAGGTAGGCGTTGGCCGAGCCGATTTCGCCGCACTCAACGTACACCCGCAGATCGATGTGCCGCAACCCTCGCTGAGGGTTGGGCGAGTTGTCGAGGTACGTCAAAGCCCGGAGAGCCGCCACAAAATCAGCGGCGGTAGCCGTGCCCGTATTGACGAGCGTGTAGCGGCCATTGCCCGTTTTTTTCAGTAAAATGGTAGGCGGCAGCGTTGTCGCTTCGAAGGATTCTTGGCCGTTGGGTGTGAGGATACGGAGGCGGACAGAATCAATTTTTGACTCCGAAACCAGCAGCGCATCCGCATCGGCAATCGCGCTCTGCGGGATGCAAATTGTGTCGCTGCGGAAGTCGCTTAAGGCAGCACCGCTACTGTCGTCGCCATCTAAATCGAAAGCAAATCTACTTTCTATCAACACGTTATCCAAGCTGCCGATATCTGCGCTGGAGCGGTACTCGCCCCTGATTTGGAGGGCATTGATGTTGGCCAACACCGTGCGAAACTGGGCGTTGGTGGGCTTGGGGCCGCTGGTGGAGTTGAGCCGCCAACCCGCGTCTTCGCGCAGCAGCACGTCGTAATGGGTCCAATCGAGGCCGGGGTTGAAGGTGTTGTCGAAGATGAGTGTGATGCCGCCGCCGATGAGTTTGATGTCGGGCTGGCCACCGTACTGCTGCTGGCCGGTGGTGTCGCTGGTGAGTTGGTCGTAGCGCAGGTATTTGCCATAGGCATCGCACTTGTTACCTAAAAATTTGAGCGGTGCCACGAAGTACCAAGTGCCGCCGATGGACGAGTCCTCGACTTTGATGTGCCCGTTGGGGTTGCCGCCCGTGTCGTGCCACTCAGATGTGTTGCTCACCGGGTCGCCAATGGCCATCCAGCCTTCATTATCGAAATCGAAAGTGCTGATTTGCGCCGAAAGGGCAAAAGGCAAAAAGCAAAAGGCAAAAAGCAAGGGGCGAAAGGCAAAGGGCAAAGAGCGAACAGCAAAGGCGATAAGTTGACGCGACATTGGGATGCAGATTTTGTCCGCAAGGTAGTGGTTCATTCCCGATGGATCGGGACGGGCTGTTCCCCGTTCATCGTTCCTACTTCCTCGGCTTCTTCCTCTACAATCAATTCCGCTGGCAGCCGCTTGCTGGCCTTGGCTCCCAATTCCCTGATTTTTTCGGCCTTGCCGATGAGGGTGTCGCCGGGTCGCACGGCGTTGGTGAGTTTGTTCATGGCCCCATCGTAGGCCGAGCGGGCCTGATCGAGCCGCGAGCCGATGTCCTTCAAGTCGTCCACGAAGGCGACAAACTTATCGTACAGCAAGCCGCTCTGCCGGGCGATTTCGAGCACGGAGCGAGTCTGCTTTTCTTGCTTCCAGAGGTGGGCAACGGTGCGCATGGTGACCAGCAAACTGCTGTTGGTGACGAGCACGATGTTGCGCTCCAGCGCATCGGTGAACAGTTGCGGGTCGGCTTGCGAAGCCACTGCCAAGGCACTTTCGAGCGGCACGAACAGCAACAGGTAATCGGGCGTATTGATCTGGTAGAGCATCTGGTAGTTGGTGCGGCTGAGGCTGTCCACATGAGCGCGGAGGCTGCTGACGTGGGCGCGGAGGTGTTGGGCGCGGAGGGTGGGGTCTTCGGTGTTGAAGTACCGCTCGAAGGCCGTGAGCGACACCTTCGCATCCACCACAAGTTGCTTGTTGTCAGGCAACTGAATGATAAAGTCGGGGCGTTTAGCAGCACCTTGTTCATCTCGAAAAGTGGCTTGGGCCAGGTAGTGTGTACCGCGTTGGAGGCCCGCTTTTTCGAGCAGCACTTCGAGTTGCATTTCGCCCCAGTCGCCCTGCACCTTGCTCTGACCCTTGAGCGCGGCGGTCAAGTTGTGGGCATCGTTGCTGAGTTGCTGGTTGAGCGTGTGGAGTTGTTCGAGTTCCTTGCGGAGGCTGGTTTTTTCGCGGGTTTCTTCCAAAAACTTCCGATCCACATTCTCCTCAAATTCCTTGATTTTTTCCCTCAGCGGCAGCAGCACAGACTGGAGTTGTTGGGCATTCTGGGCAGTGAACCGCTGCGATTTCTCCTCCAGCAAGCGGTTGGCGATGTTTTCAAACTCGGTTTTGAATTTGGCCTGCAACTGCTCTACCTCGGCTTTT
>JAYSUY010000066.1:0-2398 GCA_043718855.1 Saprospiraceae bacterium
TATTTTTTACACGTTCCTAAAAAAGGATTTTGAGGTGAAATCTGTTTGAATCCGTTTTATCTGTCCAATCCGTGTCCCATTGTTGTCGCGGTGGGTCGAACGGCTAAGTTTTTACAAAAACCTAATGCAGTTGCCCTGCCCCAATCCCCTCAGCACCCGTATTTTCAGCCCCAAATTCGACCAACTTGCAGCCCACCGTCTTCCTGATCACGCCGCCCTTCACACAACTCAATACGCCGTACCCCGCTACAGCCTATCTGAAGGGATTTCTGAACACCAAGCAGATACCTGCCCGACAGGCTGATCTGGGCATCGAGGTGATTCTGGCCTTGTTTTCCAAGCAAGGGCTGACCCAGTTATTTGCCCACATCGGTACCGATACACGCACTTTTTCGGAAAACGCCCAGCGCATCATCGCGTTGCAGGAGCATTACATCCAGGCCATTGATGCCGTGATCCTGTTTTTGCAGGGCAAAAACCCCACGATTTCGCACCTGATTTGCCAAGACAGTTTCCTGCCCGAAGCCTCCCGATTTGTCCAACTCGACGACCTCGATTGGGCGTTCGGCTCGATGGGCACTCAGGACAAGGCCAAGCACTTGGCCACGCTCTACCTCGAAGACCTCTCGGATTTGATCCAGGAATGTGTGGACCCGCATTTCGGATTCAGCCGCTACGCTGAACGTTTGGGCCGCTCGGCCAACCAGTTCGATGAACTGTACGAGGCTCTGCAACAGCCCCATACTTACATGGACTGCTTGCTGGTGGAGATATTGCAGCGGCGCATGGCCGAAATTCAGCCTGCGCTGGTGGCGATTTCAGTGCCGTTTCCCGGTAATCTGTACGCGGCGTTCCGGTGCGCCCAGTGGATCAAGCAACATTGCCCCGGCGTAAAAACGGCGATGGGCGGCGGTTTTGCCAACACCGAGTTGCGGTCTCTTTCGGAGCCTCGGGTGTTCGAGTTTTTTGACTTCATCACGCTCGATGACGGCGAGGCCCCAGTGGAGCATTTGATCGAACACGTGGCTGGCAAACGACCGCTGGAATTGCTGAAACGCTGCTTTGCGCTGGTGGATGGAAAAGTGGAATACCTCAACCACAGCCTGAGCCGCGACTACAAACAAGCCGAAACTGGCACGCCAGATTACAGCGACTTGTGGCTCGATCACTATATTTCTGTGCTGGAAATCGTGAATCCCATGCACCGCATGTGGAGCGATGGCCGCTGGAACAAACTCACCATGGCGCACGGCTGTTACTGGGGAAAATGCACGTTCTGTGATATTTCGCTCGATTACATCAAGGTTTATGAACCCCTGACCGCCCAGTTGCTCTGCGACCGGATGGAGGAAATGATCGCGCAAACCGGACAAAACGGCTTCCACTTCGTGGACGAAGCCGCGCCGCCCGCCCTGATGCGGGCCTTGGCCTTGGAAATCATCCGGCGGAAACTGGTGGTGTCGTGGTGGACCAACATCCGGTTTGAAAAAAGTTTCAGCCGCGACCTCTGCGTGTTGCTCCGCGCCTCTGGCTGCGTGGCCGTCTCTGGCGGGCTGGAGGTCGCCTCGGATCGTCTGCTGGAGTTGATCCAAAAAGGGGTGACTGTGGCCCAAGTAGCCCAGGTGACCCAGCATTTCACCGAGGCTGGCATCATGGTACACGCCTACCTGATGTACGGTTTTCCGACTCAAACCGCACAGGAAACCATCGATTCGTTGGAAATGGTGCGTCAAATGTTTGAAGCCGGTACACTCCAGTCGGGATTTTGGCACCAGTTTGCCATGACCGCGCACAGCCCTGTGGGGATGTATCCAGAGCAGTTCGGGGTGAAAAAAGCCACCGATGCAGTGGGCAGTTTTGCCAACAACGACCTCGTACACACCGATCCCACCGGCACCGACCACGATGCGTTCAGTTATGGACTCAAAAAATCGCTGCTCAATTTCATGCACGGCATCGGCTTGGATTTTCCACTGCACGAGTGGTTCGATTTCAAAGTGCCGCGCACCAGCGTTCCGAAAACCTACATCGCAGCAGCCTTACAGGAGGAAATCGAGCCGTTTTCCCTGAAACCCAGCGCTAAATTGGTTTGGTTGGGCAGTGCGCCGACGGTGGCCCCGTTCACCAAAACCAAAAAAGGCCAGCACTGGGAGATGGCTACCCTCACCTTTCAGGACAAAAAAGAAACGTTCCGCATCCAAGTGGAGCAAACGCATGGCACTTGGCTGGCCGCCATGCTGCAACTACTATCGGTTGCCAACGCCGAGGTGTGCACCTACCAGCAAGTGAAAGCCGACTACGAAGCCGCCGGGCTGGATGATTTTGAATTGTTCTGGTATGGGAAGCCGGTGAAGGCGCTGCGGGAGCGGGGGCTGCTGGTGTTGTGAGCGGGGGGGCT
>JAYSUY010000651.1:0-1483 GCA_043718855.1 Saprospiraceae bacterium
GATGACGCGGATTTTCAAACGCGGATTAGGAGATAGCATCATGGAATTCAACTCGATCAAAAAAATCTACTTCATCGGCATCGGCGGCATCGGCATGTCGGCCCTCGCCCGCTACTTCCACCTGCACGGTGCGGAGGTGTACGGTTACGACAAAACCGCCACCGACCTCACCCGCGCATTGGAAGCCGAAGGGATGCACGTCCACTACGACGACGATGTGACGCGAATTCCAGAAGGCATTGATTTGGTGGTGTTTACGCCCGCCGTGCCGAAGGAGCACGCCGAGTTGAACTGGTTTTTGCAAAAGGGCTACCCCATAAAAAAACGCGCCGAAGTGCTGGGTATCATCAGCCGGGCCAAGCGTTGTATCGCCATCGCTGGCACCCACGGCAAGACCACTACGAGCACCATGGCTACCCACCTGCTCCGCGCTTGCGGCGTGGATGCCACGGCCTTCGTGGGCGGCATTTCTGGCAACCTCGGCAGCAACTTCGTGGAAGGCCAGAGCGACTGGGTGGTGGTGGAAGCCGACGAGTACGACCGCTCTTTCCTGCACCTCACGCCCGAAATCGCCATCATCAACTCCATCGACCCCGATCATCTGGACATCTACGGCACGGAGGAGGAAGTGGTGAAAACCTACAAGCAGTTCGCCCGCCAAATCAAGCCCGGCGGCAAACTGATTTACCGGCATGGCCTGCCGCTGGAAGACGTGGCTGCGGAGTTGCAAGCCGCTGGAAGCCATGTATTTACCTTCGGAATTGAGGAGGGCGATTACGAAGCCTACAACGTCCACATCGAAGACGGTCAAGTGGTTTTCGGCCTAAAATCGAGCATCATAGATTGGAGCGATTTGCGGCTCAACTACCCCGGCAACCACAATGTGCTGAACGCGACGGCAGCCATCGCAGCCACACTTTCGGCAGGTGGGTTTACCCCCGAATTGCCCGCTGCGCTGGCTGATTTTAAAGGGGTAAAACGCCGCTTCGAGACGATTTTTAAAAATGAAAACGTGGTGTATGTGGACGACTACGCTCACCACCCCGCCGAACTCGAAGCCGCCATCAGTGCCGCCCGGATGCTCTACCCTGACCGCAAGTTGACGGGTATCTTCCAGCCGCACCTCTACACCCGCACCCGCGACTTCGCCACCGGTTTCGCTGCTGGGCTGGACTTGCTCGACGAGTGCATCCTGCTCGACATCTACCCGGCCCGCGAACTGCCGATACCGGGCGTGACCTCCGAGATGATTGCCGGGCTGATGAAAAACAAAAACGTGACGCTGACCAACAAGGCCAATCTACTGGAAGTCCTGAAAACCAAACACATGGATGTGCTGATGACGATGGGGGCGGGAGATGTGGATACGATGATTGAACCGATAAAAACGCTTTTATCATAAAAAATCTGTGCTACGAAGTATCCGTGTCATCTGTGTTCCATTGCGTCGTGACGTGTAAGCACACAGATGACACAGATGCAA
>JAYSUY010000652.1:0-4009 GCA_043718855.1 Saprospiraceae bacterium
TGTGCGAAAGTCCTAACAAAATGCACTTTCTTTGTCCCAGTTAGCCTCGCTTTCTCACCTTCTCACTTTCTCACCGCCATGCCCATCTCTCGTCGCCACCTGCTCAAGACCCTCGCTGGAACCACCCTGCTCACCCAATTCCCCTTTGGATTGGACAGCCGAACGCCGCTTTCGGCCCTCGAAGGGTTGCCGTACTACCAGAAGCCACCGCGCCCCATCCGGGTGGTGACGCTCGGCGCGGGCAACCGGGGCAACGTGTATGGCAACTACGCCGTGCGCTACCCCGACGACATGGACATCGTGGGTGTGGCCGAGCCGATCCAACTGCGCAACGACCGATATGCCGCCAAGCACAACATCGCCGCCGAAAACCGATTCCCCACTTGGGAGCGGGTGTTCGATCGGCCCAAATTTGCCGACGCGGTCATCATTTCCACGCCCGACAACCTGCATTACGGCCCCTGCATGGCTGCGCTCAAAGCGGGCTACGACGTGCTGCTGGAAAAACCCATCGCGCCCACTGAGCAGGAGTGCCGCGACATTTTGGCTTTGGCCAAAAAAACGGGCCGCGTGGTGGCGGTGTGCCATGTGCTGCGCTACGCCCCGTATTTTGTGAAACTGCGCGACCTCATCCAGTCGGGCGCTATCGGCGATTTAGTGAGCATGCAGCACATGGAGCCGATCGGCAACATCCACATGAGCCACTCCTACGTGCGCGGCAATTGGCACGACCGCAACGCCACCACGCCCATCATTTTGGCTAAAAGTTGCCACGACCTCGACATACTCCGCTGGATGGTGGGCAAGCCCTGCAAGCAAATTGTGGCGATGGGCGGTCTGCACTGGTTCCGCAAGGAAAACGCCCCCGAAGGCAGCACAGCCCGCTGCATGGACGGCTGCGCCGTGGAGGCCACTTGCCCCTACTCAGCCATGAAAATCTACTACCGCGACCGCATTCGGGTGGGGGTGTTTGACTTGCCCGACGACAAGGCACTGCACGGCGAGGCCATTTTGGAAAAACTCCGCACCACCAACTACGGCCGCTGCGTGTACCGCATGGACAACAACCAGGACGACCACTACACGGCCACGATGCAGTTTGAAGGTGGCGTGACGGCCAATTTTTCGATGGAAGCGCACACGTCCTATGAGGGTCGCCGCACCCGAATCATGGGTACGATGGGCGATATCGTGGGCGACATGGAGACTTTTGTCCACAACGATTTCCGCACGGGCCAGCGCAAGGTGTACGACCAGAGCAGTGGCGATGGACACGGCGGCGGCGACTGGCGCTTGGTACACGACTGGATTCAGGCCATCTCGCAGGACAACCCGGCACTGCTCACGTCCACGATTGACGCTTCCATCGAGAGCCATGTGATGGGCTTCATGGCGGAGAAAAGTCGGGCGACGGGGATGGTGGAAGGGGTGAGGGTGTAGGGTTTCTATTATACTGTGAATTTGGAGTATTTGGTGATTTGGTGATTTGGTGATTTGGTGATTTGACAACCAAGCAGTTGCGCTCAGAAAAATGACAAGACCTGCCCTCGCACAGTATACCTTTGAAGCGAATAAATTGATTGCACGACCATGCCAAACGAACAGAATGTCACCGCTTTGAGCGGCTTACTGGAAAAAGTGGACCGCCTCAAAGCGGAACTGGACGCGCTGCGCCCGCTCAGCCCCGAACAGGAGGGGCGGGTGATGCAAAAATTCCGGCTCGACTGGAATTACCACTCCAACGCCATCGAAGGCAACTCGCTGACTTACGGCGAAACCATTGCTTTCCTGATGGAGGGCCTGACGGCCAAAGGCAAGCCGTTCAAGGATCACTTGGACATTCGGGGACACAATGAGGCAATTGACTTTTTGATGGATTTGGTGAAAAACCACCAACACCTGTCTGAAAAAATCATCCGCGAACTACACCAGATGATTTTGGTGGAGCCTTACGCCACACCCGCCAAAACATCTAGCGGCCAGCGAGTGGAGAAAAAAGTGACACTGGGTGCGTACAAGTCCATGCCCAATCATGTGCAAACGCCCACTGGCGAAATCCACTACTACGCCACGCCAGAAGAAACGCCCGCCAAGATGTCTGACCTGATGGCGTGGCTGCGCGAGCAGCAAGAAAACGAGGATTTGCATCCGCTGGCAGTGGCCGCCATTTTTCACCACCGATTTGTGGCTATCCACCCCTTCGATGACGGCAATGGCCGGATGTCAAGGCTCTTGATGAACCTGCTTCTGCTGCAGTACGGCTACCCGCCTGTGGTCATCAAGCAACAAGATCGCCAAGCCTACTACTACGCGCTGCGCCAGGCGGATGCTGGGGAGATGGAGGCGTTTGTGGAATTTATTGGGGAGAATTTGGTGCATTCGCTGGAGATTTACTTGCGTGGGGCGAGGGGGGAAAGTATTGAGGAGATGGATGATTTGAAGAAGAGGGTAGAACTTTTGAAGAAGGTGGCGGAGGGCAAAAAGGAAATGCAAAAGCGCAAAAAATCAGAAGACGTAGAAGACTTGGCAAAATGGCTGGAAATCAATACGCCGCCTATTCGAGCAGAGATGATTCGATGTTTCAGTGTTTTTGCTGAGTTTTTTGAAAAAGCCGAGTTTGAGGAATTATGGGTACGCGAAGAAGATGCTAACGAAGTAAAGGCTCCTGACTGGGTATATGTCGCAACCACAGTAGTTTCATCAAGACAAAGCAAAGTTCTACGATTTGGATATCGGTTTTATGGGTTCTTATACGATGAAAGTGCGTGGAATATCTTGTCATCTCCTTCTTACATTGACGTTCTGATTCAACCAGAAAGCATCACGGTGTTCCACGTTTGGAGGGAAAAAGAAAAGACGGTTGATTTTAAGCAAAATCTCTTCCCTACTGACTTACAACCTATACGCGACCTCGCCCAAATGTTTTACGGACAAATTGAAAGGGCCATCAACAAATAGCCCCGGAGCGACTTCAAGTCGCTCCGGGGCTAAAAATATACTGGCGGAATGCCATTCCGCCCTACGCCACCACCACCTCAATCCCCACCATCGCTCCGTCCTCCATTTCCACTTTTTCAGCATCCACGACATCTGCCAGCACGAGGTCCGTTGCCAGCACCTCGGCTTTGATGTAATCGTGGAAACGCTCCACTGCGGCCAGCACCGACTCGTGCCGCTCAATGCGGACTGACACCCGGTCGGTGACTTGAAAATCTTTGTCCTTGCGGATGTTCTGGATGCGGTTGACGAGGTCACGGGCGGTGCCTTCGGCCAGCAGGTCGTCGGTCAGCGTCACGTCGAGGGCGACCGTGAGGCCGCTATCACTGGCAACTTTCCAGCCGGGCAGGTCTTCGGTGGTCACGATGAGGTCGTCGGGCGTGAGGGTGTAGGCGTTGCCGTTGAGCGTCACGTCCAAGCCGCCACTTTTTTCCAAAGCGTTGATGTCCTCGTTCGTGAATGCCCCGATGAGTGCTGCCGCATCCTTCATGTCCTTGCCGAGTTTGGCACCGAGGGTTTTGAAATTGGCTTTCGCGCCTTTTTTCAGCAGGCCGCTGGCATCGGTGATGTACTCCAACTCCTTCACATTGATTTCGCTCAGGATCAAATCTTTCACCCCATCCACCTCGGCCATGAAGGCTTCGTCGAGTACCGGCAGCAAGATTTTTTGCAACGGCAAACGCACCCGGAGCCGCTCTTTCTTCCTGATACTCAGGGCCAACGAGCAGATGCGCTGGGCGTAGTCCATGCGTTTTTCCAAATCCTTGTCCACCTTGCTGGCATCCGGTTGCGTGAGGTCGCTGAGGTGTACCGAGTCGTGGCGAAGCGGCGTATTGTTGGCTTTCGCAGCAGCCTTGATGGGCGCGGTCAGGTTGCGGTAGAGCCAGTCGGCGAAGTACGGCGCGACGGGCGACATGAGTTGCCCGGTGACCATGAGGCACTCGAACAAGGTTTGGTAGGCGGAGGTTTTATCAGCCTCACCCCCCGGCCCCCTCTCCAAAAAGGGAGAGGG
>JAYSUY010000653.1:0-1478 GCA_043718855.1 Saprospiraceae bacterium
CAACACCTACCGAGTCGTACTGTGCGCCGCTTTGCCCAAAAAAGGGCTGCCGCCCGAAAACACCCTCACCACCGTCGGCAACTACTGCACTTGCCAGGATTTCAAGACCAACCGCCTCGGCCTCTGCAAGCACATCAGCGCGGCCCTGCACAAAGTCAGCGACCTGCGCGGCGCGAAAAAAGCGCTCCGCGCAGGCTACCGCGCCGCACTCGCCGCCGTGTATGTGGACTACCGCGCAGGCCGCCGCATCCGGCTCTGCATCGGCACCGAGCAGGAGGCCGAACTGATGCAGTGGCTGCCCAAGTGGTTCGATGCCCAGGGCTTTCTCACTGAGCGCGGCTTCAAGCATTTCGACACGGCAGTGGAAGAGGCCCGCGCCGTCCAGCCCGGCTTCCGCTGCTATTCCGACGCTTACGACCTCATCGCCGAGCAGCGCGAACACATACAGCGTCAGGCTGTTCTGAAAAAAGCACTACCCGAGGGAGCCGACAGCGCGTACTTCACGGGCTTGGTGAAAGCCGAACTTTTCCCCTACCAAAAAACCGGAGCCTGGTTTGCCGCCAACTCGGGCCGCTGCCTCATCGCCGACGAGATGGGCCTCGGCAAAACCCTGCAAGCCATCGCCGCCGCCGAACTGCTGCGCCGCGAGACCAACCTCCAAAAGGTGCTCGTCGTGTGCCCCACCTCGCTGAAATACCAGTGGAAAACCGAGATTGAAAAATTCACCGACACAGCGGTACACGTTGTGGAAGGCACCCAGCCCAAGCGCATCAAGCAGTACGAGACGAGCGAGGCGTTTTTCAACATCGTCAGTTACAACACCGTCGCCAACGACGCGGACTACATCCACCACCTGGGCGCCGACCTGCTCATCATCGACGAGGCGCAGCGCATCAAGAATTTCCGCACGAAGGTGTCCATGCAGTTGAAAAAAGTGCGCACGCCACACTGCTTCGTACTCACCGGCACCCCGCTCGAAAACAAGTTGGAGGAACTCTACGCCGTCACGCAATTCGTTGACCAGCACCGCCTTCCGCCGCTGTACCGCTTCCTCGACCGCTATCAGATTTTGGGGGAAAACGGCCAGATACAAGGCTACAAAAACCTCAAAGAAATCGCCCAGACGCTCTCCGGTTGCCTCATCCGCCGCCTGAAAAAAGAGGTGCTGAAACAACTGCCCAAGCGCATGGACAAGACCCTGTTTGTGCCGATGACCCCGCAGCAGCGCGACATCCACCGCGACTTGGCTGACGGCGTGGCCCGCCTCGTGGCCAAATGGCGCCGCTTTCACTTCCTCAACGAGACCGACCGCCGCCGCCTCATCCTCTCGCTCTCGCAGATGCGCATGGTGGCCGACAGCACGTTCATCCTCGACCAGCAGACGCGCTTCGACACCAAGATTGACGAGGTGCTGTGCATTTTTGAGGAAGCGCTGGCCGACCCGGAGCAGAAAATCGTAATTTTCAGCCAGTGGGAGC
>JAYSUY010000654.1:0-4001 GCA_043718855.1 Saprospiraceae bacterium
TGCAGCGCGATGATGCGGTCTTCGTAGGCCACTGCGTAGGGGCAGGTGTTGCAGGTGAACACCACGATGTAGCCCTTGGCATCCTTGATGCCAGCGAGCGACAGTTTCTTGCCGTCCACGTTTTTGAGTTTAAAATCAGCGGCGGTGTCGCCCACTTTGTAGCCTTCGGTAGGCGGCGCGTAAGTGAACGACGCTACAACGAGCGCGAGCGCGAGAAACGAGAGTGTTTTTGTCATTGCTGTACTGTGTTGAGTTGTTGAAAATGTTGAGACTGTTGAGGTCATTTCGTCATTGGAGGGCATCGCGGGGTTCATCGTTCATACTTTATCGCTCATCGTTCCAACCCTGCTTTCACGGCGGCTTCCAGTTCCTTCCAAGTCATCTCTCCTTCAAAAAATCGTTCGTAACCCTTTCGTTTGCTGACGATTAGCGTGGCGGGTATCGTGCCGCTCCAGTCGCGGCTCACGAGGTCGATCCACTTGTTGGCCGTCGGCTCATCCATGAACACGACCTGGCTTTTGAGTTTTTTGCGCTTCACGAAGGGCTTGAGTTTGCGCTCCACGTCGCGCTTGAAGTCGGCACTGACCAGCACGACTTTCACTTTCTGACCGGCGTATTTTTTGGTCAATTTTTCAAAATGCTTTAGTTCTGCCACGCAAGGGCCGCACCACGTCGCCCAGAAATTGAGCACCAGCACGGTGTCCGTGTCGGCGGTTTTCCAGCGGGTGATCTGGTCGGCTTTGATGCAGGGGATGTCTTGGGCGGAGAGGATGGTACTGCTGGCGAGCAGCCACAGAGCGGCAAGGAGGCGAGGCCCAAAGTTGAGCAGTAGGGAGCGAAAAATCATGGTGCAAATGAACGCTGCGGCGGCCACAGGTTCATCATGGAGTAGATAAAAAGGAGCATTGAGGCGATGATGAGAAAGTTGGAGCGGCTCATCTGCCAAACCTCGTAGATTTTGAAAACCTACGAGGTTTGGCAGAAGCAAGAACAAAACCTGCCCCGTCACCAGTTAACCAATCCCCAACTACCCGGTTAAAATTCTGATAAAGTACCACAGTGCATCGTCCCAACACTGAAATCGCCGTTTCTTCGTCCCCGTTTTTAGGCCTTCACAACCCTCAACCACTCTCAAATTATGAGCATCCGCAACATTTTACTTTTCGCTATTTCGCTGCTCGTAGCAGCCAGTTTGTCTGCCCAAAACCCTGTCACATGGACTTTCGCCGCCAAAGACGCAGGCAACTGCCAAGTTGACCTCATTCTGACTGGCACCATCGATGAGGGCTGGTACACCTACTCGCAATTCCTTGAAAGCGAGGACGGTCCGGTGGCCACCAGCCTTACATTCGCTCCCGCCCCCGGCTACAAACTCGTGGGCAAAGCCAAAGAAAGTGGCGAAATTATCAAGGTACACGACAAGGTGTTCGACATGAACCTCACCAAATTCAAGCACAAAGCCATCCTCACGCAGCGGGTGGAGGTGACCGACCCGACCAAACCACTCACGGGCTACATCAGTTACATGACCTGCAACGATGAGATGTGCCTGCCGCCCAAGGACGTGGATTTTTCTTTCAAAATCCCTGCGCTCACGGGCTGTTCTCACTAACTCTACACCCATTTTGCGGCTTTGGGCCGCGCACCAAGATTTGACAACTTTTTCAAAGTTGTCAAATCTTGGTGTGTTCGCCCCGGCGAACTGGACAATCGAAACAATCGGATTCAATCTACAAAATCGAATCATTCCACTTCACTTCACTCATGCGCTTCCGTCACCTCCTCCTTTTCGCTCTTTCCTTGCTCGTTACCACGAGTTTGTTTGCCCAAAACCCCGTCAAGTGGGCCTTCACAGCCAAAGACGCGGGCAACTGCCAAGTAGATTTAATTTTCACTGGCACTATTGACGATGGATGGTGTACCTACTCGCAATTCCTTGAAAGTGAGGACGGACCGATACCCATCACCCTCACCTTCCAGCAAACACCGGACTTTCAACTCATCGGCAAAGCCAAAGAAAGCGGCGGCATACTGAAGGTGTACGACAAGGTGTTCGACATGAACCTCACCAAGTTCAAGCACAATGCCATCCTCACGCAGCGGGTGAAAGTGAGCGACCCGGCCAAGCCCATTGAGGGTTACCTCACGTTCATCACATGCAACGATGTGACGTGTATGCCGCCCAAAGACGTGGACTTTTCGTTCAAAATACCCACGCTCGCCAACTGTGGCGGTGCGACCCCGGCCTCTGACAAAAACCCGGTAACCGATAAGTCCGCCAGTGATCCAGATGCTGTCGCACCTAATGGCCCAACCGTCACGCTACCTCCGGGCGGCACGGCAGAATCAGACCCTGTCGTTTCTGGCACTACCGCCGAAGCCGGATGCCCGCCCGGCGACCCCAACTGCATGGGCGTTTTCTACTCCAAACGCGCTGAAATTGATGCCAAAAAGTTCGCAAGCGAATGTGGTACAGCCTCTAACGCCAGTGGCGATGGCTCTTCGATGGTGTCGCTTTTTCTGCTCTGCTTCATCGGCGGCCTCATCGCGCTGCTCACGCCCTGTGTGTTCCCGATGATACCGATGACGGTGAGTTTTTTCGTGAAACGCTCGAAAGACCGCAAGACGGGGCTGCGCAACGCCTTCATCTACGCGGCCAGCATCGTGCTGATTTTTGTGGCACTGGGCAGCGCGGTCACTGCCGCGCTGGGCCCCACCGCACTCAACGACATGAGCACCAACAAGTGGTTCAACCTCGTCGTGTTCGCCCTCTTGGTGGTGTTCGCCTTCTCATTTTTTGGCTTTTATGAAATTACACTGCCCTCCTCTTGGGTGAACAAAAGCGACAAAATGGCCGACCGGGGTGGCTTGGTGGGTACGTTTTTCATGGCGTTCACACTGGTGTTGGTGTCATTTTCCTGCACTGGCCCCATCGTGGGCACCCTGCTGGTAGAGGCGGCCCGAAGCAACGCGGGGGCTTCGCTCTTTGGCTTCATCCCGCTGAAACCTGCTATCGGAATGTTCGGCTTCGGCTTGGGATTGGCTCTGCCGTTTGGCTTGTTCGCCATGTTCCCCAGTTGGCTCAACACGCTGCCCAAATCAGGTGGCTGGATGGACAACGTGAAGGTGACGCTGGGCTTGGTGGAACTCGCCCTAGCCTTCAAATTCCTCAGCACCGCCGACATGGTGGAGCAGTGGGGTATCCTGAAATTTGAACTGTTCATGGCCATCTGGGTGCTGTGCGCGCTGGCACTGGGGCTGTATCAGTTCGGCATTTTGAAGTGGAAGGGCAATGAAGGCAAGCCAGGTATTGGCCGCATGGCTGTTGGCCTAACCTCGTTGGCTTTCGCCGCCTACGTTGGCTGGGGTTTGGTGGGTTACAAATCGCTCTCGCTGCTGAGCGGCTTGGCGCCGCCGGTGCATTACAGTTTTAAGACAAAATCTGTGGAGCAAAAAGGCCACCACGACGGCCCCGGCTGCCCACACGGATTGGACTGCTACCATGATTTTGACGAAGCGATCAAAGTAGCAAAACTGCAAAACAAGCCGCTTTTTGTAGATTTTACCGGTCATGGCTGTGTTAACTGCCGTAAAATGGAGGAAACAGTGTGGCCGCTTCCGGGCATCATCGACCGTTTGCGCAACGATTATGTGGTAGTATCGTTGTACGTGGATGAGAAGGTGCGGCTTTTCCCCGACAACAATTTCGCCTACCTCATCGACCCGAAAACGGGCCAGAAACTCCGTACGGTGGGCAGTAAATGGGGGGCGTTTCAGACCAACAACTTCGATGTGAGCGCTCAGCCCTACTACGTGCTGATGCACAACGACGGCAAAACCCTACTGAACAAGCCTACCGACTATCAGAATGGTGGCGACCCGGTGGTGTACAAAGCGTTTTTGGACTGCGGCTATGAGACGTTTTTGAAGTTGAAAAATCAAGAGCCGCAGGGGCTGATGGGAGCCAAATAAAATAAATGTGGTCAATGTGGGGGAATGTG
>JAYSUY010000655.1:0-11614 GCA_043718855.1 Saprospiraceae bacterium
CCGGTATGCCTCCTCGATGCTGCGGGAAAACCTGCGGTTACGCCGGTTCGAGGCGCTGTTTTTTGCGGGAACCTCCACACCCAGCGAACCAATCAATCAGTGGACGCTGGCTGAGTTGGATTCGGTATTTAAAGTAGGGAAAAAACTGCCCTTCGGCACTGGCTTCGGGCAGGTGGGGATCGAATTCTCAGACATACTCAGTACTCCGTTTACACGGATATACGAGAGCGCAGAGGCCAACAACACAGGCAGTTTTGTCTTGATTGAGCAGGTGGAAGATGTCCGCGCCAGTTTCGACGGCACCTCGTTGGCATCGCCCTGGGCCAAGATCATCACATTCTCTTTCAGTTGCCAGATGCGCGTGGGTGGAGAACCGACTTACGACATGATCGAACTGAAAGACTGCCGGGCCACCATGCTCTTCAAGCCCTACGTCAAGTAGGTCGTCATTTTTGTTTTACCCGCCATAGCCTCTCGCCGCCGCCGAAGGCTAAGGCGAGGGAGGGCGGTCATTGGTTCAGTTTCTGCTTCTGCACTTGTTTTACCAATCGCTGCGCCTCTTCGTAGTGCGCATCTCCGGGCTGTATTCCAAGCAAAAGTTCGGCACAAAGCCCCCAGTTTTTGTTGCGTACATAGCAGAGCGCGAGGTACCACCTTGCCTCATACACCCACACGCCACCGCTGATGTTGTAACTCATAAAAGTGGTGATGGCATCCGAAGTCTGGCCCAGTTCGAGTTGACAAAGGCCCATAAAAAGTTTGGACTCCAGATGGCTGGGGTGTACAGCCAAGTGCGCTTGCAGCGCGGCGAGTGCTTCTGTATATTTTTTCTGGTTGAAATCAGATTCAGCCTGTGCGAGCGTCTTGCCGCCGGTGTCAGCCCATCCTTTTCCTTTTTCCGTGAAACTGGCTTCGGGGAAATGCCGAAACTCTGCATACAGGCGCACTGACGGCTCACCTTTGGGCCATGCCAGCCATGCCAACAACGCGGCTGCAAGGAGGGCTGCGGCCAATGCCCACCACCAGCGGCTTGGCTGTTGGCTGTTGGCTGGTGACTGTTGGCTGTTGGCTGTTGTTGCTGCGCCAAAATACTGTTGGCCAAGGGCTTGCAAAGTTTTGCTCAGCGCGGCCTCCTCGTCAGGTTGTGCCCACTGGTGGGCGAGGCGCTCCCGGGCTTCCCGCACATCGGCCAGTGCAGCAGCCAATGCGGGGTCGGCTTGCACATCTGCTTCAAAAACAGTCTGTTCCATTTCAGACAGTGTGCCGTCGAGGTATGCTTCAATGCGGGTGTAAATTTCTTCCATGCTCGTTGTGCTCAGGTTAAATCGGTAAATTCGGGCGATTGCTGCACTCGGTTCATCAATTGGCCGATGCACTCAGACTTGTGTTTGCGGGAATATCCATAACTGATGCCCATCTCTTTGCTCACTTGCTCCATCGAAAGCCCCGTCCAAGCCAGATGCAGCAATTGGCGGCAACTGGCTCCTAATTGCTCGAAGCACAGGCGGAACAATCGATCCCGGTCTTCTTCCCGGAGGAGTGCATCTGCAAGGTCTTTCGCAAGGTGTACATCGCTATATCCCTCGAAGTGGCCGATTGTTACCTCCTCGCGGCGGCGGCGGCGCAGTTCGTTGAGCCATTTGCCCCTACAAACGCACAAGAGAAATGCCTCAAATGGGCAGGTAAGTACAAAATTGGGCCGTCGCGCCTGGCGGCTGATGGAGATAAGGCCCTCCTGAAATACATCACGAGCATCGTCGCTATTGCCGCTGTTGGTCAACACCATACGCTCAATTCGCTCGGCAAAACGGGCGTATATTTCTGTAGTGATCTGATTGTCATTGCTTAGCAAGGCGGTGATGTAGCGGGTGTCCGGGTGGGGAGAGGGCATACGGTGCTTGTTGTTTTTCGTGTGGGGCGAAGGTAGGTAGAGAACTATAAACGATGAACGATGAACTATGCCCGCAGAGGCCAGAACATGAGCCGGATGGTTTATGCTTTATCCGTCATCGTTTATATCTCATCGTTCTCTACCGCCACAACGCCCCCGCTTGCCCAAATACCCGAAACCCAGCCCAGAAAAACGGGTGCGACTCGGCGGGGCTGCCATCCAGTAGGGCCATGTAAGCCTGTTGCAGTGCTACATCTTTGCTGCGGCCTTTGCTCAGGTTGCGGTAAAAGTCAGTCATCAGGCTGGCAGTACTCTGGTCATTGGCCACCCAGAGCGGAGCCACCACGCTTCGAGCACCCGCGTAGGCAAAGGCGCGTACCATGCCAATGATGCCTTCGCCCCGGAGCAACTTGCCGCCGCCCGCTTCGCACGACGACAGCACGACCATCTCGGCAGCCAGCGAGAGCAGGTACAAGTCTTTGGCGTAGAGCAGTTTGTCGGTATTGGAGGTAGCGATGTAGGAGTAATGGCCCAAGCGGTCGTCGGCGCGGCTGTGTGTGGCCAAGTGCAAGAGCCGGTAGCGGGCGGCTACTTTTTCAAACCGACCAGAGCTGGCCGCCGCGCCTAACCAAGCCTCACCTTGCAGCAGCCCCGCGATGTCGGTCACTTCCTTCCCAGAAAAAGGCAGCGGCGAAAAATTCTCTTGGCGGACTGTGGTGAAAGCCACGTCGCTGGCTGCTTGGCCCTGACTGAAGGGTGCGAGACCAAGCCACGTTTTTTCGGCTTTGAGCGGCGGCGGCGCAGCCGTTTCCACCCAATACTCGGTGGAGTGGGCATAACTGAGGGCTTTTTCCCGAATCCAAAATGGGTAAGTACGGAAGTTGCCAGCGTCCTTCGGTACTCCTGCCAGCAGGGCCTCGAAGGGCAGGTAGCACAGCGGTCCCTCCGGGATGACGACCACGCGACCCGTCAGCAGGTGGGCTACGGGCTGTACTAATTTTTGGTAAAGCGACTGTGCCACAACGATGTAGGTGTCCAAGTCGCGGTCATACTGCGCATCGTCGGGCGCGGCGGCGGTGTAGTAACCAATCAGGCTTTTTCGCAGGGCCGCCACCTCGGTCGCCAGTGCAGTATCGGTGGGCAACACGAGGGTGCGGAAGGTGTCGCAGGTGAGCACGAAGGCATACGCATGGGTCTCGGTGAGGCTGTACATCAGCAGGGTCTGGTCGGGAGCCAGCCATTTTTTGCGCAATTCGAGGGTCGGGATGTTGCGCTGCAAAAGCCGCAAGCGGAAATATTCGGGGTAATCGCGCTCAATGCGGCGGAGCAGCGCGTCGTAATCGGCCCGCCAAGCCGACACGTCACGGCTGAGTGCCTGGGTGCTGCTGTCAGTGTGGGCTGCGGTGGATGGGCCAGCGTAGTCCAATTGTTTTTCGGCAGCGGATATCCGCGCCCGCAGGCTCCACTCGACCTGCACCACACTGTCGGGTACGCCCGCGTAGCGCAACGCACCACTTTGGCGCATGGCTTCGGCCAGCAGAAATGCCTTGCCCTGGTCGGCTATCTGGAAGGCTGCTTCGGCGTGTTCGACATTTCCAGTGGCTGCAAAAAGCATCATGCGGGTATCGAGCCACTGCTCCAGCACGGTGTGGTCGCGGTCGTAAAAAACCTCTCTCGAACTGTTCACCGTGACCTCGGTGATCTCTTGGTAGAGCGTTTTGGCGGCCAGCGCGAAGTAGCGCTCGGCCCGGAACAGCAGGGCGGTGTCGGCACTGAGCCGGTACTGCTGCACCAGCGCTTGAGCGGCGGTCTGGCAGAGTTCGCGGAAGGCATCGCGCGGAGTCGATTTCTCCGGATGAGCCGGGTCAAAACCCGCAGCAACTAAAGCCGTGTCGCAAAGCAGGAGGCTGCCCGCGTAGTCGCCCTGGGCCAAGCGGAGTTTGGCTAAGTCGCTGTAAACAAGGTAAGTAAATTTCCATCCGCCGCCGGGCAAGCCGCCCGCGATGCTCATCGCCCGGCGGAAGGAAGCCTCGGCTTGGGCAAATTCACGGGTCGCCGCCCTCGCTTCGCCCAGCGAGCGGAGGCTGCTGAGCAGGTAGTGGCTTTGAGTGCCGAAGTGTTTTTCTTTGGCGGCGAGGCAGACTTCAAACTGCTCGGTGGCGAGGAGGTATTGGTGTTCGTCGAGGTAAAATTGCCCCAAGTCTTGTAAGTGCCCGATGTAGTTCAGGCTCTCCTCCCCGGATTTCAGGTAGACCTCTTTGGCTTGAAGCAAGTGGGCCAGAGCGGTTGCGGCATCCCCGGTTTTTTGGCAGCACAGCCCGATGTTCACCAATAAATCGACAAAGTCGTGGTCGTCGGGTTGCAGTTTGCCTTGCAGATAGGCTGATGCAGCCAAGTAGTTTTCTTTTGCCCGAACATAGTCGTGCAGCCCGAAGTAAGCATCGCCGAGGTGATAGCAGACGTTGCCGAGCGCAGAGCTGTCTTTGTTCGCGGTATGCACAGATTTAGATTCCTCCAGCAGGGGTATGACGGCGAGGAAGTTTTTTTCTTTGTTGAAAACATCGCTCAGCGTGATTTTGAAATCGGCTATGTGGGAGGCGTGCCTTGTGCTATCGGGACGCAGCAGCCCAATAGCAGATTGGATGTGCTGCCTTGCTTCGGCATACCTGCGCTGGTTGCGTCGGCACATACACAGCAGGTTATGGCAAATTGCTGTTTGGATGGTGTCGCGGGTGGTTTCAAATATGCGCAGACTGTGCTGAAGCAAGGCAGCTGCCTCCTCATCTCGGCGCAGGTTTTTCAGTTCGCGGGCCACATACATCCGGGGCCTGGCTGCCTTAAGGTGGTCTTCGCCGTACAGGTCGACATAGATGGCCAGAGCCTTCTGGGCCTTTTCCAATGCGGCTTCGCTCTTGTCCTGCTTGTTTAGTTGTTTTGATTCTTCCAAGAGCGATTTCGCCACCAGCGTATCAGCCCAAGAAAGCTGCCCGGTTTGGGCGTAGGCGGTGCTTAAAAATGGCAACAGGCTGATAAACAGGAAAAAAGACCAAAAAAACGAGCGAAGTTGGAGATAGAGCATGAGGTCAAGGTTAGGAAGTGATTGCCTACTTCAATGCGTCCCGTAAGCCTACCGCCTGCTGAAAACACGGGTGTTCCGGCTCCGCAAGTATCTCCTTCAATTGGTTTCGGAATGCCGTTTCGCTGCGCGGTCGGTCGGCCAACCTGCACATCAGCAACCCCCACTCGCTTCGGTAGCGGTACTGTCGGCTATTTTGGGCAATGAGGCGGTCGAACTGTTCGGCAGCGGCCCCGAAGCGACCCAGTTGGAACAGGGCATGAGCCATGAGAAAGGTAGCCGACTGCTGCTGCGAGGGGTCGGTCTGGGCCAGCAGGTCGAGCGACTGCTGATAATTGCCCGCCGTGTAAGCCCGTTGGGCTTTTTGAAAAATGCTCGCCGTGCTGTCGGTTGTGGTGGTTTGCCGCAGGTTGGTTGAGAGCGGGTCGGGCAGGTGCTGCTTGGCCAGAGCCAGATGGTTTTGGGAGCCGCTGGTCGGTGTCCTATTGAGGCGGTGACTTGGAGTCACCGCCTCAATACCCGCACTTGGAGTCAGCGCCTCAATACCTGCCGTAGGAGCAGGGGGCGTAGCAGGCAAATCGGCGGGGGGCTGTGGCGGCGTAGGGCTGCCGGGCATCGGCACGTCGGCTGGCGGTCTGAGCATCTGCCACGCGGCAAAAACCAAAAGCAGTGCCGCTGCTATGCCAACGGCCCATCTGAGCGGGCCGCTCCTAAAAACCGAGGGCTGCTGCGGCTCTTCTGCCTGCCACTGTTGGAAGAGTTGGCGGGTTTCAGCGGCGATGAGCAGCTCGGCGGCAGCGGCTTCGGCACGCAGGAGGGCGACTTGCTCTGCGAGTTTAGGGTCGTCGAGCAGCATTTTTTCCAGCTGCTCCCGCTCTGCTGGGGGCAGTTTCCCGCCAAGGTAGGCGCGGATCAGGTCGTCTGTTGTGTTGTGTTTCATAACTTTTCTGGCAACCTCACCCCCGACCCCTCCCCCACTGTGAGGGGGGGAGAGTACACACGCCGAAGCATGGAACACGTCTCAGCGTGTGTCCTGTCTCCCCTCCCAGTGGGGGAGGGGCCGGGGGTGGGGTCGCTTATTTTCTGATCAGGTCACTCCAAATCTCTGGGCGGGTTTTCAGCAAAACCTGAAAACGTTTCCGACAGAGGAAGGCTTCTTTTTTGGCTACGCCGCTGTTGGCAAAGCCCATCATGCGGGCTATCTCTTCCATGCTGTATTCCAAGCGGTACATTTTCAAGAGGTTGCGACATTTGTCGGTCAGTTGTTCCAGCAGATTTTCCAATAGTTCGCGTCGTTCAGTGAGCAGGTATTCCAATTCTGGGTCGCCATCAGGCGGAGGTTCTGGGCTGTTGTCGCCCAGCAAAACAGTGGCGATGTGCCCCGCACGGTGCTGCTCGTTGTACCAGTGCCAACGCACGATGCCCATGAAATACGCCTCCAAACTGCCTTCCCCCAAAAATGCGCCCTGCCGAATTTTCCGGTCAAACACGATGACGGCTTCCTGAAACACATCCTCTCCATCCTGCTGGTTGCCGCTGTGCCTCCGCACGTGGGCAATGGCAGATTGCCGCAGCCTGTCGTGCTCGAACAAGTGCCTCAAGGCCATTTGCCGCCGACCAATATCGGGACCACTGAGCCCCTCAATGAGTTCGGCCTGAGTGAGTGTTTGCCTGACCATAGTGTAGTTTGGAAAACGGCTGTGCGGTTACCGCTTGGCAAAGGAAATCTTTTTTTAGTGAGAAATGTGGCTGCGGGCGGTAACCTGTTGGGAGGCGGAGCAACAATGGTTTTGAAAACCCTCCGCTGCTGGAAGCAAGGTCTTTTTTCAGCAGCGCATTTTTTCAAAAAAGTGTGCCTTCTGGGGTAACAAAACCGGAGGTGCGGGGATGTGCGAGGGTATTGACAGAATCATTTTCCATTTCACTACTCAATTCTATTTTATGACTACATTCTTTCCAAAATGGGCGGTTCCTATCTTGATGATTGCCTTTCTGCTGTTTGGGGCAAGAGGCGTTGCGCAAAACAACTGCTGCAACATCCTGACCAACGGGGATTTTGAGGCGGGGAACACGGGGTTTACCAGCGGGCTGCCGCTCAATTGTGGGTGCGCCGCCAACAGCTACTGTGTCAAGACCAACTTTCAAACCAAATGCCCACAATGGCCTTCGCTCACGGACCACACGACCGGATCGGGGAATTTCCTGATCCTTGACGGCAACCCCAGCGTGTCTGCCGATGTGTGGCGCAACACCGTAACCATCACGCAAGCAGGCACTTACTGCTTTTCATTTTGGGCGGCGACGGTGTTTACTGAAGATTTTGACGTGGCGGTCACGGTGGGCGGTGTCGCTGTGCCGGGCGGTACGTTTACGCTCGGACAAGGCCCGACATGGGCCAGTTACTCCATCAATATCACCATGTCCGCAGGCACTCAACAACTGGCTATTCGGCAAGTGACTGGCGGAGGGATACAAGATTTTGGCTTGGACGACATGGTGTTCGGCTTGCCGCTTGTCCCCGATTTTGTGGCCAATCCAGATCTGGCTTGCGGCATGAACGTCCAGTTTTTCAACCAGTCCACAGGCCCAGGGCCGTTCACTTACCTGTGGAATTTTGGCGACCCGGCCAGCGGCGGGGCCAACACTTCGACCCAACAGAACCCGACGCACAAGTTCACCAAGTGCGGCGACTTCGAGGTGTGCATGACGGTGAGCCGGGGGGCTTGCAGCGAGAAAATATGCAAAATCATCACCGTCATAGACGACGAAAACCCGAAAGCCAAATGCCTCGGTGTAGGCGTAGTGCTGAATTCCAACTGCATGGCTACGATCACGTCGGCCACGATCAACGGCGGCTCGACCGACAACTGCGGCATCGCTACCATGACGGTCAGCCCGGCTACGCTGACCGGCTGCGGCTTGTTCCCGGTGACGCTGACGGTGACCGACCTGTGCGGCAACACGAGCACCTGCACAGCCAATGTGCAGACGATTGAGACGGTGCCGCCTTCCATCACTTGCCCGCCGGGGGTCTCGGTGCAGGGCACTTTGGGAGCCGACGGCGTGTGCCGAGGCCAGATCAAACTACCCAACGTAGTGGCTGCCGACAACTGCGACGCGAATGTGGCGATCACGAACAACGGGCTGGGTCTTTTCTACCCAGTCGGGCTGACCACGGTGATTTACACGGCTACGGACGATTGTGGCAACACAGCGACCTGTACCTGGACGGTGACGGTGTTGCCTTGCAGCAAAGCCTGCCCCTGCCCCAATGGCGGTCTGCCCGAACCCAATTTGGTCAAAAACGGCGATTTCTCCAATGGAAACATGGATTTCACCAATGATTTCACCTATTTCGCTCCGGGCGGCCTCACCAATTTCGGGGCCTACTCTGTGCTGACCCAGCCCGATGTACCTATGGCGAACAACCAATGGTCGGGTGCAGGATCTACCACAGGCAGCTCGACAGACCAGTTTTTGGTTTGCGATGGTCTGCCCATCGGCGGCGGCAATGTGGGGTGGCGGCAGACCATCCCTGGCACGGCTACCGGGACGTTCAGCTTTTGTTTCAATGCCAACAACATGGTCAAAACCACAAGCAACCACGCCGACCCGCGCATCCAGGGTTTTGTGAACGGTACTCCGGTCACACCAGCAGTCACCCTGCCTGAAACGCCCGACCAGTGGATTCCGATCAGCGGAACCTGGACGGGCACTTTGCCCGTCGTGCTGGAAATCCGCACCTTGTCGGGGGCTATCGTGGGCAATGATTTCGGCCTTGACGATATCGTGTTCAACCGTTGCGGCGCGGTGCCAAATCCATGTGTAGCCGATTTCATCTTTCAAGCCAGCAACAGCTGCGGCGGGTACAGTTTTGCCAATACTTCTACCGGTGTTGGGGCTACGCCCACTTGGTCTTGGGAGGTGGACAACGTGCCAGTAGCCACCACACAAAATTTTACCTACCAGTTTCTTACGCCGGGCGTGCATCAGGTTTGCCTGAGCGTAAACGGGCGCGAATGCCGCGTGTGCAAAAAGGTGACGGTGGACATTGCGCCGCCCAAAATCAAATGCCCGCTGGACACCTGCATTTTCGTCCCTTACCAGCCCAATGTGGGCTTGCAGGTCATGGTGAACTATGACCCGCCTGTGGTGTCCATCCCGACAGGCTGCCAGGTTACAGTGGATTGTCAGGCGCCTTCGGGCAGTTTCTTTGGCGTTGGCACCACGCCAGTGGTCTGCACGGCCACCTTGCTGCCATCGGGTATTACTTCCTCCTGCACCTTTTTGATGATGATAAAAGAGGACACGCTGCCCACATTTTCGCCGCTCTCGCCGATCTGCGTGACTGACCCGCCCTTGCTGCTGAACACCTACGCCACGCCTCCCGGCGGCACGTTTGCTGGTGCGGGGGTGAACTGTGGCGGCGGCTTTTGCACCTTCGACCCCTCGGCCGCAGGCGTGGGCATACACACGGTAACGTACACCTACACAAACAGTTACAACCACACGTTCACCACGTTTGCCAACATTCAGGTGACACCGGCCACGGAGTGCGACACGACGGACTGTTGCGTCCGAAACGAGGTGTTCGTACAACCCGTGAGCGACGACCCCTGTTGCTTCAATATTTCGGTGGAAAATTATTGCCCGAAAGAATTTGCCGGGGTGTGCCTGCAAGGTTTGCAGGGCGTACAGTTTGCCTCGTCCATGGCCAACCCGAACTGGGTGAAGTATGATTTTGGCACCTCCAAAATCTTGTTCGATGCGCCGGGCAGTTCTGTTCCCGACAACATGGTTTCCCTGATCGGCAAAGTCTGTCTGCTCAACCCGACCAACAGCCCACAGCAGATCGAGGTGATTTTTGTGGATCAAAACTACGAGCCCACCGACTGCCGCCGCATCATCGAGACCCATTGCCCGGCTTCGAAGGACACGGCTTGTCTGCTGCCCATAGAGCCTAAAGTGGTGTGCAACGACGACGGCACCTACACTTTCACCTTCAATGTGTGGAACAAAACCAACCCGCCGTTTACGATCAACTCCATCGAAGTGCATACTGACCCGAACTTCACGGCGGTGCCGTCTTACTTCACCATTCCGGGCGGTATTTTGCCGAACAACGTCTCGGTGCCGTTCAGCATGACCGTTAGCGGTAGCGGCGCGGTGGCCGGAGCCAATTTCTGCATCTCGCTCACGGGCCACAACACTGACATCATCACCGACCCGCCCACCATGTGCTGCACCGACACGGCAAAGGTGTGCATCAAACTGCCCAACTGCTGCGACTGCAAAAAGCACTTGAAAGCCTACGCGATCCCGAAAGGCAACGGCGCGACGGACTGCTGCTATCAGTTGGAAATCAACAACCAATACAAATGCCACCCGCTGGCCTTCATCGAGGCCAATCTGATCACGGCGGGCGTTACCTACGGCACCGTCACGCCGCAGCCGGGCTGGTATTACACCACGGGTGGCCTCACGACGCTGAATTTTTACAAATTCCCACCGGGCAATGTCCCCATCGGCATTTCGCAGTTGCCCACATTCTGCTTGGACAACTACCTGCCGGTGCAGTACATCGCGGTGAACTATCACTTCACTGTGAACGGGCAGGACAAAATCCTGTGCAGCGACACGCTGACCATCGTTTGCCCGCCCGAACCGGCTTGCGACAGCATCGTGGAGCCCAAGTTGGTCTGCCTCCAAAACGGCAATTACCAGTACAGTTTTCAGGTGTACAACAACTCCGGGCAGAGCATCAACACGGTGACGCTGCTGCCGACTACGCCGGGGGTGCTGCCCATTGCGCCCATCACGATACCGACGCTGGCGAATGGCGGCACCTCGGCTACCATCACAGTCATCATACCGGGCAGCCAGTTGGCAGGCCAGACGACTTTCTGCGTGAAATTGAAGGTGAGCATGGTCGTTGCCGGAAAAGAGATTTTCTGCTGTACCAATCCGAATGCCGTCTGTGTGCCTGTGCCGCCGTGTCCCTGCGAATGCGGGAAATGGCAGGTCAATTCGTTCACGATTGGCGGGGTTCCGCAAGTGGGCAACCCTTGCGGCGGTACATTTACCGTGACGACCGGCCAGCAAGTCGTGCTGAATCAGACGTTTAGTTGCATCGGGGCGAACTGCAATGCGACTTACTTGTGGCAATTGTTCGTAAATGGCAATAGAGTCGGCCCGGCCTATTTCTCCAACTCCGGCTCCTTGAATGTCACTTTCTTCCAGTCGGGCTACTACTGCTACAGCATCACGCCATTTTGCAACGGCAAGCCCTGCGAGCCGTGCTATGTGTGTTTTGAAGTGAAAAAGCCGCAGGAATGCGCGTGCGGCAAGTGGGAAAAACTCGATTTGGTGAAGCCCCCACCGTTCGGCGGCCTGATTTCGCCCATTACCTGCGGGCAAACCATCAATTTGGGCTGCAACCAGCTGTTTTCCATCACCGGGATGTACAGCTGCGTTCCTGCTGCTGCTTGCAATGCACAGTATCAGTACACCATTGTCGGCCCCGGTGTCAACGTGAACAGCACTTACTCCAATACCCTGAGCATACCGCTGGGCTTCACGCAATCCGGCAATTACACCCTCACGATCAATGTCCGTTGCGGAGGGGTGATGTGCCCCCCGTGCATCAT
>JAYSUY010000656.1:0-3998 GCA_043718855.1 Saprospiraceae bacterium
GACGGATTTTTAGCATCCATCGAATCCGTCCGATCCGCGTCCTATGCCGTCTTGCGGGTAAACATACGGCGGCCTCGTTTTTGGGCATAAAAAAACTCCGGCGGTTGCCCGCCGGAGTCTTCGCATTTTTATACTGGAAAACGCGAGAGTGCCGATTAAGCAATCTTGACGTTCACTGCGTTCATGCCTTTTTTGCCGCGTTGCGACTCGTACGAAACAGTATCGCCCTCGCGGATTTTGTCAACCAACCCGCTGACGTGGACGAAGATTTCCTGCCCGGAGGCAGCATCGATAATGAAGCCAAAACCTTTGGATTCATTGAAGAACTTGACGGTTCCTGTAAGCATTGTACTGAAAAAATAGAAGGTAATGGAAAAAGTGTGCTTGGCCGAAGCCGCTGCAAAAATAAGTGAAGGGCCTGAATACACAATTATTTTTTCAACACTGGGCTGTTAAATTTGATGCTGCGCCTCACTTCAATACCGCTTCACCGATTCAATAATATACAGCGGGCGGTTCTTGATCTCGCTGTAAATGTTGGACAAATAGATAGACATAATATACAAATTGAGGCAGGTGATGGCAAAAAACACCGAGATCATCACCACTAAAAAGGCCCAGCCAGAGATGGCCTGCTGCGGGTCGCCGAAGATGTCCACATTGGTCAGTTTCACTTTCACCGCGTTGAAAATGGCGGCCCCGGCCACCAGCACCGAGGCGAGAAAAATCCACAGCAGCAGCGAGCGTAAGAAAGTGGTGAACGACGTGATGGCGACCAACGAAGTGCGAAACTGCTCGGCGAAAGCCGCGTCGGGGTCGCCCGTGAGCGGCTCGTCCACCAAGAGGTAGGTCGTGTTGTAGCCCACGAGCGCGTAGTTGGCTTTCAGGTAGCGGCTGTGCTCGCGGAGGCGCAGCAGCGAGTTGAGCGCACGGCGGCTGATGAGCCGGGTGTGGTGGGCCTGAGGATCGAGCCGCAGACCGGAGTAGCGGCGCATGATGCCGTAGAACACGGCGTAGAGCAGCCGATTGGCCCAGCGGAGCCGCCGCTCGCGGGCACGGAGGTATACCACGTCGTAGCCCGTCTGGCTGGTTTCCCAGAGTTGGGTGACGAGTTGGGGTTTTTCCGAAAAATGGAACTCGAAGATGGCCGTGTAGTCGCCGTTGGCCCGGTCGAGGCCGGCCACGAGCGCGTTGTCGCGGCTCACAGGCGTGCTGAGGTTGAGCAGGAACACGTTTTTCCGAAGGTCTTCGGGCAGGGGCTTGATGGCCGCGTCGATGTCGGCGATGTCGAGGCAGTTGTTCACCAGCACGAACTCAAAATCGGTGAACTGCGCCGAGAGTTCGGCATACAGCCCGCTGAGCCAAGGGGCGAGTTCGCGCACGTTGCGGGGCGATTGCAGCACCCCGACGACGGAAATGAAGGAAGGGCGGAGCGGTGTCATCGCGTTCAAAAAAGTCCGTGCAACTCGGCCTGCACCATTTCCAGTACCTTGCCCGAGTCGGCGGGGTTGTTCTGGAAGTCGAGGTTGTCCACGTTGATAATCAAGAGTTTGCCTTCGCGGTAGCCATTGATCCAGTTGTCGTAGCGGTCGTTGAGTCGCTTCAAGTAATCGAGGCTGATGCTGCCTTCGTAGTCGCGCCCGCGCATCTGGATGTGGTCCACGAGTGTCGGGATGCTGGCTTTGAGGTAGATGAGCAGATCGGGCGGCCTGACCGACGTGACGATGGATTGGAACAACGTGAGGTAATTTTCAAAGTCGCGGCGCTCCATCAGGCCCATGTCGGCGAGGTTGGGGGCGAAGATGAAAGCGTCCTCGTAGATCGTGCGGTCTTGCACCACGGTGCGGTTGCCTTGCAGGATTTTGAGTACCTGCTGGTAGCGGCTGGAGAGGAAAAACACCTGCAAGTTGAACGACCACCGCTTCATGTCCATGTAAAAATCAGACAGGTAGGGGTTGTTGGCAGCGTCCTCGTAGTGTACGTCCCAGCCGAAGTGGCGGGCGAGCATCTCGCTGAGGGTGGTTTTGCCGGCACCGATGTTGCCAGCCAGGGCGACGTGTTTGATGATCGTTTTGTCGGAAGGTAAACCTGACATGGATACGCTGAATTTGTTGAAGTTGGGGTTTTAGATTGGAAAGGCCGGACGAAGGTAGAACGTTGGGAGGGGGCAATCAGAACCTACCGCGCTTTTTTTATCCACATTGCCTTCAAATTTTGCTGCTTCAGTGCGCCCTGCCTTTGCTTTTTTCTGGATGACTCATGTTGCGCACGAGACAAATAGAACACCGCAACGACTGCAACCGCCGATACCACCGACCACTTTTGTTGGCTATCGACTTTTACTCCAAACTGAACATGACCGCTACTTTCGGTGGTGTCGGCGGTTGCGGTCGTTTCGGTGTTCCCATCCTGCTAGTACGTAACATGAGTGAATCAAAAGCAGGTTGCTGTTCCAAACGTTCAGCGGCAAACCGCTCACGTTCGACCGGAAAGCAGATGCAAACATCTATCCTCACGCTCATGCAAATCGGCACCGCCCTTATTTCGAGGCTTGAAAGGCTGGCCCGCTTACAACTTGATGCCCCCGAACGCGCCCAACTGACCACTGATCTCCAAAGCATCCTCAACATGGTGGACAAACTCAGCGAATTAGATACCACTGGTGTGGAGCCGCTGATTTACCTCAACGACACCGAAAACGTGCTGCGTGAAGATGCCATAGGTCCACAACTGATCGCAGCCGAAGCCTTGCAAAACGCCCCAAAGCACGACGAACAGTTTTTCCGGGTGCCGAAGGTGATTGAATAACGTCATTTCGACATTGGGTCATTTCGCCCTTATTGGAGGTTCGACTTAAAGTCGAACCTCCAATAAGGCTCATTTACAGGAAATTATGACTTATTTTTCCATGAATAAACTCCTCCTCTGGGCCGCCGCAGCGGCTGCCGCCCTCCTGATTGTTTACTTCACCATGCCCTGGCTCATCGGCAAAGCCGCTGCTCTGCTGGTCGGGCTGGTCGGCGTGATGACTGGCCTATTTTTAAGAAAAAAACGAGGCGCGTGACCCCCATTATCAAATTCTCACATTACCCACATTATCTCATTCCATTGTTATGCTCATATCCATCAAATCCCTCAACAAGACCTACATCATGGGCGCCGAGAAAGTCGAGGCCCTCAAAACCGTGAGCCTCAACATCGCCAAAAACGAGTACGTCGCGCTCATGGGGCCATCCGGCAGCGGCAAGTCCACGCTGATGAACCTGCTCGGCTGCCTCGATTCTCCCACCACTGGCGAGTACTGGCTCAACGGCATCGAAGTCAGCACGATGGACGACGGTGAACTGGCCGAAGTGCGCAACAAGCAAATCGGCTTCGTCTTCCAGACTTTCAACCTCATGCCCCGCCTGAGCGCCCTCGAAAACGTGGCATTACCGCTCGTTTACGCAGGTATCGGGAGGGAAGAGCGCCTCGCCAAAGCCCGCAAAGTGCTCGAATCCGTGGGGCTCGGCGACCGGGTGACGCACAAACCCAACGAACTCAGCGGCGGCCAGCGGCAGCGCGTCGCCGTCGCCCGCGCCCTCGTCAACGACCCGGCCATCATCCTCGCCGACGAGCCGACGGGCAACTTGGACAGCAAAACTTCCTACGAAATCATGGGCCTGTTCGAGCAGATACACCGGGCTGGCAACACCGTCATCCTCGTCACCCACGAACACGATATTGCCCTGCACGCCCACCGCGTGGTGCGCATGCGCGACGGGCTGATCGAGTCGGATAAGGCCAACGACAACATAGTGAGCGTGTCCAACACATCAGCCCCGGAGCCAGAGGGCTGAGGAGCGCCCATTTTTTGAAACCACAGCACCATGCGCATCTGCCGGGGCGAAGACCTCTGTTCTGCCGAGCCGGTCATCCCCGGTTTCCGAATCGCCGCTAACGAGGTGTTCAAAAAGTGATGGCAGAGTCCTCGTTCATAGTTCCTCGTTCCTCGTTCA
>JAYSUY010000657.1:0-3997 GCA_043718855.1 Saprospiraceae bacterium
TGTACGGTTACGCCAGAGATGCCCGGCTCACCTGCGGTTTGCAGGCCGTCAGCATTCAAGTCGTTCCAGACGTAGTTGCCCAAAGTAGCGGGCTGGAAGAAGCCAGCGTCCACCGACAGGTCGGTTTGGTTGGAGATGAGCGTGTAGTTTCCGGTCATGCCGGTTACCTCGCTCGCGTCGCTGTCCACCGCGTCGTTCGCGCCCTGATTCTGGGCCGATGCGCTGTAACCTGATGGCTTCGTGAAAGTTACTTTGTAGATTCCGGGTTCGAGGCCGGTGAAGAGGTAGAGGCCCGAAGCGTCAGTCGTGGTGTTCATCACCACTGCTGCGCCGTCGCCGGTCGTGCCGGTGAGTTGTACGGCTACGCCGGGAATACCGGGTTCGCCAGCATCTTGGATGCCGTCGCCGTCGAGGTCGTTCCACACGAAGTCGCCCAGTTTGGCGGGGCGGAAGAAGCCCGCGTCCCAAGTCAGGTCGTTTTCACCCGAAATGAGGACGGTGTTGGTGGTCATGCCCGTCGTCTCGTCGGCATCGCTGTCCAGCGCGTCGTTCGCGCCGACGTTGGCCTGGGTGGCCGAGTAAGTAGCCGGTTTGGTGAAGGTCACTTTGTATGTGCCAGGAATCAAATTCGGGAACAAGTACAGGCCGCTGCCGTCGGTGGTGGTGTTTTGTACCACCGGAACGCCGTCGCCGGTCGTGCCGGTCAGTTGCACGGCTACGCCAGAAATACCAGGCTCACCGCCCGTTTGCAGGCCGTCGCCGTTGAGGTCTTCCCACACATAATTGCCCAGCGAAGCGGGCTGGAAGTAACCTGCATCGTAGTCGAGGTTGTTTTCCGCAGGGGAAAGCACCTCGTTGACGGTCATGCCTGTCACCACATCGGCATCGCTGTCTACAGCGTCGTTAGCACCTTGGTTGGCAGGTGTTGTGGTGTATCCGGCAGGTTTTGTGAAAGTCAGTTTGTAGGTGCCTGGCACCAAGTTTTGGAACAGGTAGTTGCCGCTGGCGTTGGTGACCATGTTCTGTACCACAGGCACACCAAGTTGGTCGGTGCCAGTGAGTTGCACGGCTACGCCGGGGATGCCGGGTTCGCCAGCGTCTTGGATGCCGTCGCCGTCGAGGTCGTTCCAAACGAAGTTACCGATGGAAGCCGGGCGGCAATCCAGCGGCGCGTTGTAAGCGTCCAGTTTTGTATTGAAACAAACGAGGGTGAAGCGGGCCGTCACGTCGATGTTCTGCACTCCGTTGGAGGTCAGGCCGGTGATGGTGATGGTCTGGGTACCAGAGGAGCCGAGCGCGACGGCCAATGTGGCCGAGCCGCCCTGGTCGGTCACGACGGTGATGCTGGTGGTCGGGGAGTTGGTCCAAGTCACCACCACGTCCACGCTGTACAGGTTGTTGAGCGGGTTGCAAAGCGAAGGCGTTGCGCTCACGACGAGGATAGAAGGCTGGATGATGGTGGTCGTGCCGGTGGCTGTGCAGCTGTGGCCGTCGGTCACCGTGAAGGTATAAAAACCTGCTGCCAAGCCGGTTACGGAGAATGGCTCGGCGGTAATGCCGCTGCCCGTACCGGTTCCGGCTGGGTTGCGGGTCCAGTTGTAGCTGTAGTTCGCCACGCCGTTGGTCACATCCACGAGGATGCTGCCATCGCTTGCGCCGTTGCAAGTCGGGGGTGTGGGAGTCAGGGCCAACGAAAGCAGCGAATAGACGGTGACGGTGATGCAGTTGCTGTTTGCAGCGCAAGGCACGCCGTTGAGGGTGGAAGTCACCACACGACGGTAAGTCGTCGTGGTGGTCAGGCCGCCCGGTACATCGTAGGTGGCCGAAGTGGCACCAGCGATGTTGCTGAACGAGCCGCCGCAGCCGCCCGTGCCGCTTTGCCACTGGTAGGTGAGTGCGCCGCTGCCCGTAGCCGCCACCGTCACGGTGAAAGCAGCCGGGTCGCCGGAGTAGCAGATGGACTGGTCAGCAGCCACCGTGCCGGGGGTCACGTCGTTGATGGTGACGGTGATGCAATTGCTGTTGGCGGTGCAAGGCGTACCGTTCAAAGTCGAGGTTACGACACGGCGGTAGTAGGTGGTCACGGTGAGGCCGGCCGGAGCATCGTAGGTAGGGTTGATTGCACTAGGGATGTTGGAAAAGCCCGCCGTGCAACTGGTGGTGCTGCTCTGCCACTGGTAAGTCAGTGCGCCGCTGCCGGTAGCAGCAGTAGTCACGGTGAAGAGCGCGGGGTTGCCGCCGGAGCAAATGGTCTGGTCAGCCGCCACCGTGCCGGGGGTCAAGTTGTTGATGGTTACTGTAACACAGTTGCCATTTACGGAGCAAGGTATACCGTTCAGGGTGGAGGTCACCACGCGGCGGTAGTAGGTGGTGGTACCCAAGCCGTTCGGAGCGTCGTAGGTCGCCGATGTTGCGCCAGGGATGTCGCTGAAACCAGCGACACAGCTCGTCGTGTTGCTCTGCCACTGGTAGGTCAAAGCGCCGCTACCCGTGGCTGCGGTGGTTACGGTAAACGCCGCTGGATTGCCATCAACACAGATGGACTGGTCTGCGGCCACTGTGCCGGGGGTCACGTTGTTGATGGTCAGTGTAGCGGTAGCGGTAGAGACCGCACACCCGCCGCAACGTGGCTGGCTAACGGTGTACACGCCCGCATTGGTTGCGGATACGTTGTTGACCACCAAGGGATTGCCTGTAAATGTAGCGCCAGAAGGTGTCGTCCAAGTGTAGGGGAAGTTGTTGTTTCCTACTGCCGTGAATGTCACGTTGTCGCCGACACAAGCGGTTTTGGAAGCAACCGACAGGGGTGAGGAGTAGCAGTAGTGGACGACGACATCCACGCCCATGTAAGTCTCGATGCTAAACACCGTGTTGCCCCCTGTGTTGGTTGCATTGGTGAAGGCATTCGCAATTGCAGGGAATCCTATCGTACCTGCACCCGTGTAGGTGCCAAAATCGGTAGAACTGCCCGTAGCAGTACCCAGATTGACGCGCTGCATTCTCAAGCCGCTGGGGCCATCAAAGTCAACCATTCCATCAAAAGTAGCCTGCATACCTGCATCGCTGTAGCCCATGTTCACGGTAAAGTTATCTGCTGCAGGAGATGTGACATTGAGCGCATCGTCTGCCGTTACTGTATAATCGCCTCCACCAGTAGAGGTGTTTTCCAATTTGTAATTACTGAACGTTAAACCGTGAATGCTGTAGTTGATGGACTGTAGCGTACCACAGTTGCCATTGAATTTGTTGACATTGATGGTTTGATTCCAGTTGGTAGTGGAGAAGTAACTGCCCACTTCAGTGATGCAGTTGTCATCGTCTACGATAAGTTTGAAGGAGGTAGTCAGTACGTTGTTCATGCAGCCCAAGTTATCCACTACTTGCAGGTAGTATACGCCGGATTGCGTCATCTGCACATTGTTAAACGTCAAGGTGGGACCACTGCTGGTGAAGCCGTTGGGGCCGCGCCACAGGTAGGTAGCGCCACCAATAGTGGAGGCTGAGACGGACACGTTGTCGCCCGCACAAACGCGCTGAGAAGATGCCGAGAGCGAGACATTTGGATTGGCACGAATGGTTATGGTTATGGTCTCAGACACTGGAGGGCATGGGCCAGCAGGGTCGTTCGTCGTCAGGGTAATGTTGACTGTACCCGCAGTGATGTCACCAGCGGAGAAAGTATAGATGGTGTTCAGTGCATTGGCATTTAAGAATGAACCTGATCCGCTACTGCTCCAAGTAGCGGAAGTCGCGCTGCCACCAATTACACCTATTAAGTTGACCTTTCCATCGCTTGCACAAATGATGGTGCTGTAACCCGCATCTACGGTAGCCGGAGGGTTCACCGTCACCGTCAGGCAATTGCTGGAAGCCGAGCAGGGCAAGCCATTCGAAGTGGAAGTGGCTACACGACGGTAGTAGGTCGTCACCGTCATGTTTGACGGTGGATCGTATGTGGCTGAAGTAGCGCCACTGATATTTGTGAAGGGCGCACTAG
>JAYSUY010000658.1:0-3997 GCA_043718855.1 Saprospiraceae bacterium
GAAAGACGCAGCGCACTTTTCGCGCGCTTTCAAAAAGCAGTATGGGCGGAGTCCGAGCGGAATCAGGAAAAAAAGCAGCGAAAATGCCGATTAAACACAAAAAAACGCCGAATAAAGTCAAGCTTGGAGGGGCCGGGCTGAGGTGATATTGCAGCCGCTTCGGTAGGGTTGATAAAGGTTGATGAGGTTGATAATCCAACTACCTCATAACTCATCACTCATAACTCCTGCCGCCGTTTCTCACCGCTCACCACTTCCTTTTTTATGCTGAAAACAATCGCTTGCCTCGCCCTCCTGCTCGCGCTCTGCGCAGCCTCCCTTTCCGCCCAAACCAAAGAACGCGACGTACTCGCCAACGCGGGCGGCACCGCCACCATTTCTAGTGCTGGCAACAACTACACCGTCAGTTGGACGCTCGGCGAAACCTTCGTGGCCACCCGCCAGAGCACCAGCCCGGCGCTCATCATCACGGAGGGATTCCAGCAGCCGGACTCCGGTATCGTCCCCACCATCGAACTGCCCAATGCCCTCGGCCAAGTCACCATCGCCCCCAACCCAGCGGGCGACGCGCTCCACATTTCGCTTTCTGCTTTGCCCACAGCCCCGCTCCGCGCGGCCCTGCTCGACCTGAGCGGGCGCACCTTGCGCGAGGCCGCGCTCACGGATGTGCGCACGACGCTCGACCTGCGCGGGCTGCCCGCTGCTGGGTATGTGCTGTCCATCACGGACGGGAAAGGGTGGGTGAAGGCAGTGCAGGTGGTGAAGCAGTAGGGGAAAGTGGAGTTATTTGTGGAGCGAAGGTGAGGCGGGTGTTACCCATAAATTTCCAAGCAGTCCTGTCCGTCGTCGGCCAAGAAAAACCGTATCAGTCCGGCATTGCGCAAGATAACCTCCACCAAAAAAGCAGTGGAGCAATTGCCGGTGCGCAGCCAGATGATTTTTGGCGGCGGGCCATGTTCGAGCAGGAGGTTGTAAAAATCTTCGTCTTGGGTGAAAACAGCGGCAAAGCCTTGCTGGCGAGCCGACATAAAAATGTGGTGATCGTTGGCATCCGTCAGGCCGAGCGACTTGACGTGTTCCGTTTGCGGGAAAGCAGCGGCGATTCGCTGCACCAACCGGAAGGAGATATTCTGGTCAACGAGGATTTTCATGGGCAAATCAAGCGGCTATGGCAGTGCGGGTTTGGCGCATGGCGGCAAATTCGAGCGCGGCCACCAAGTCCTCTTTCGTGAGTTCGGGGAAGTCGGCCAAGATGTCTTGAAACGACATATCCGAAGCCAGCCACCGCAGGATGTCCTCCACCGTGATGCGCATACCCCGGATGCAGGGCTTGCCGCTGCGCTTGCCGGGTTCGAGGGTGATGATGTTCTTGTAGATGTACATAGTTTTGGAATACAGTGCTCATGTGCCCATAAGAGCCATGATTTTGAACACAAAAGTAAACAACCAACCATCCTTTTTCACAAAAAAATACCACCCACACCATGCAAAAGCAAAGATTCACCCTCTTCGTCTTTCTCCTTTCGGCCCTGCACCTCTCCGCGCAGTCCACCGACCTGCCCACCTACGGCTACTCCTACCAAGCGATCATCCGCGACGCTGTAGGCGACCCAGCCAAAAACCAGCCCGTACAGATGCGCTTTCAAATCCTCAACTCGGCCAATCAGGTGCAGTACGAAGAAACCCACGCCACCACGACGGATGCTTTTGGCCGGGCGGCCAGTGTGGTCGGCAGGGGCACGGCTGTCTCTGGGAAGTTTGACACGCTCAACTGGGCGGCGCGGAAGCACTACTTGGGGGTGGCGGTGAAGTTGAGTGGGGCGGCAAATTGGGTGCCTTTGGGCGGAAAGGAGGAGGTGGTGCAGCCGCCGATTGCGAAGGAGGCAGGAGTTTGGAAAGTCATAGATACCGACCACATTGCCCATGAAGGTCTAATCCTTGAATCCGCTCCGAATGGGGCGGGGTCTCCCAATGCCGCTACATTCCGATTCGGAGATGGGACAGGGTGGAACTTGAATTTTGGCCGGTGGCGGGAAGGGGTGAATGCGCCGCTGAATTCAGGGGCAGAGGGTGTATTGATGACTTTACAGGACAATGGTTATTTGCGTCATAAGGGTCAATTGATTCTTGATCTGCAAGACAAAACTGGCTCAGTAGGACGCGATGCCATTCATATCCTCGCTTCATCAGACAATAGCGATGGGGTTATTGCGGTGAATAAGCCAAGGTTGTCGATTTGGAGCAGCAGCCAAAATGATCTTGCGAATTTTGAATGCAAAGATGCAGTTGTCAGGGGTTCTACCCGAATTGATGGGGCGGATTTACAACTCGGTGTCAATGACGGTCGACCTGTTGGCAACATAACTGAACAACGAGCCTTAGTCCACGATTTGGGCGACGTATTGAAAATCAACTACAACGGCGATTTTGAGGGAGGGGTGGAAGTCGAAGGCCCTGGCATGAAGGTCAAAACCCTCACCATCACCGGCGGCGACGTCGCCGAAGCCCGCCACCCCACCGCCCCCGAAAAACTCCCCGCCGGGTCAGTGGTCGTTTTTGACGAAACAGCGCAGGGCAAAATCCGCCTCACTTCCCAGCCCTACGACAAAAAAGTGGCCGGGGTCATCAGCGGGGCGGGCCAGTACTTCGCCGGGGTCTGCCTTTTGCAGGAAGAACTCGCCAAAGGCGCACAGCCCCTCGCGCAAGTTGGCACGGTGGAGGTGCTGTGCATCGGCCCGGTGGAGGTGGGCGACCTGCTCACCACGAGCGCGGAGCCGGGCTACGCGATGGCGGTGGCCGACCCGCTGCGCAGCATCGGCTGCACCATCGGGAAGGCGGTGAAATCGCTGAAAGCAGGGGAGCAGGGGCTGGTGGAGATGCAGGTGGAGAAGCATTGAGGACGGCCAGTTTATTGAGGCGGTGACTTGAAGTCACCGCCTCAATACGGCCCACGCACAATCAAACAATCGCTAAACGAATCTTTCAACATGAAAAAAACACTTTTCCTTATCGCCCTGCAGTGCTTTGCCTTAGCCAGCCAGGGGCAAACGCCGGGCGATGGCCCAGTGCCGGGCTGCCGGATATTGTCGCTGGACAAGCCCAAGCCCAACCAAGCAGAAACAGCCTTCTGCAAGACCTGCGCCTACTGGCCGGGAGGCATTGTCCCCTACGAGTTTGACGCTAATTTGCCGCAGGCCAGGCGCAACGACATGCTGAGCGCCATGTCGCGCTTGGAGGGCATCGCCAACCTCAACTTTGTGCAGCGCAACGGCGAGGCGGGCTTCATTTTCATCAAGCAGTCGGACAAGCCCTACAATTACAGCAGCGACGTGGGCAGAACGGGCGGCAGACAGGAAATCGGGATCACCTCTTGGAATAACTCAATGATCATCTGCCACGAGCTGATGCACGCCATAGGTTTTTGGCACGAGCAATCCAGGCCCGACCGGGAGACTTATGTGGCGGTCAATTACGCGAACATGTGCCCTGGGTCGGAATCTCAGTTCGATGTGGCCGAGACTGGCGCCACCTCCAACATCCCCTATGACTTCCTTTCCATCATGCACTACGGCGGACTTTCTTTTGCCAAGTGCCTCAATGCCAACGAGGACTGCAACCAGTCCTGCCCCGGAGGTTTCATCGGCAAGACCTTGGAAATACAACCGGCCTACCAGAACGGGCAGAATTTCATCGGCAACCGAAGTTACCTCAGCCAGACGGACAGCCTGATGCTGCGCTTCACCTACCCGTTCTCGACCGACCGCTTCGTGAACTTGCAGTACAACGGCCCGACACAGCCCGGCAACGGGCTGGCGATCCAATCGGCACTCTCCGCTTTTTCCGCCCACCCGATCCTGCAGGCCAAGATACCGGATGGCAGCGACGTGTGGATCATGCCCGGCACCTTCAACAGCGCCGAAGGCACTTACTCCAAGCGGATGACGCTTCGGGCGCCGTTTGGGGGCGTGGTGTTGAAGTAATGCCAAAGTGCCGGGGC
>JAYSUY010000659.1:0-3993 GCA_043718855.1 Saprospiraceae bacterium
TCCGACGAATTTGTCGTCGGATGAATGGGCTGACCAACTTCTCAAAATCCACTTGACTTACCACTAAGGCATAGAGGCATAAAGTATTCAAAATCAAAATCTTGAGCCTCTGCGCCTTTGCGAGACATTTGTGTCACGGTACTTATATGAGCAGACAAGGGCATCTGCTGGGCTATTCTGTTTTCAGGATTTTGACCACCTGAAAGCCTTGTTCGGTGTCTATCCGCAAAAAGTACTCGCCTGCTGGGAGGTGTTCAGGCAAAGTGACCAGTTCTGTCTGCGCCCCTTCCATCCGCCGTGTTTTGCCCAAAAGAGAGGTCGCTTTCTGGCCCAGCAAGTCCATCATAGAGATCGTCACATCAGTGGATGACGACAAGCGGTAGGACACGCGAAGAGCATTGCCTCGAACTGGGTTTGGGCCGACCTCCAAGTGAGCATCTGCGAACAGGTGCGCGTCTTTTGTTGCGACCGAACCGCCAGGGTTGAGCCTGACCAACAAAGCGGACTCGGTATACAGGTCAGCCTTGTTTAAAGTAGAGCCAGCCACCAAGATTTTCCCGTCCAGCTGGATATCCATGCCCCTGGCACTGCCAAGATTTGAATCTTCGTCTATCGAGACGACCACCCGCCCGTCAGTGCCAAACTCTTTGTCCACCGCCCCATTGGGTTTCAGCCGCGCAATCGAGAACCGATAGGGGAGGCTCGGCCCTTCAGACTCTCCGCATACCAACAGTTTCCCATCGGGCTGTTGAATGATATCAAGGCCATAAGAATGGCAGCAGCCAAAATCAATCTGCGTTTTTCCCCCCAAACCGAACGTATTGTCCAAGGCACCAGTAGGCAAAAACCTCATCACGGTCATCTGCTGGCCCGGCAATTTTTGACCATATCCGGCGACGACCAGTTTGCCATCCGGCAAAAGCAGCGCGTCAAAGGCCTTTTCTGTGAAATTGTTTCCGAGGTTCGGGGTAAGCAGCCCATCACCATCGAAACTGGTGTCAAGAGAGCCGTCGGGCATCAAGCGAGCGATGTACCACACTTGGTTCGCAGATGTACTGCCCATATAACCTGTCAAGACAATCTTCCCATCGGGCTGTGCCGCCCCTCCGTGGAGGTCTATTTTCCAGCCTACGTTCGGGGGTATAAACTTGACAAAACCATCAGTGCCGAATGTGGTGTCAAGGGTACCGTCCACCAAGACTCGCATAGCAAAGCCTCGGTGTATCAGGTTGTTATCCAAATCCAGATAGTAGCCCACAATTACGAATTTACCGTCTGGTTGCAGGAAAAGGCTGTACGGGTAAGGAGAATAGAGCGAAATGTCAACGAAGACAGCGCTCACTCCGTCCACGCCAAAAGCCGGGTCTCGTGTACCGTTGGGCAACAGACAGGTCAGCGCGATTTCATTCTTGTAATAGATGTCGCTGACCAGTATGAGTTTGCCATCGGGCAACAGCAGCCCATCGGTTCCCACGTGGTAAGGCGAATTGTTGGCCGTTGTGTAGAGGCCGTTCTCGCCAAAAGAGTTGTCGAGCGTTCCATCGGTGTTGAAGCGAGCCACCACAGCCTGAGCATGAGTGGAATCCGAGACCACGCCAAAAGCCACTGCCTTGCCGTCGGGTTGCGCCTTCACAGAGTAAAAGCCCGTGCGAACGTTGTCAACCTTCATTTCGACAATGCCTGTGCCGTTGAAGGTTGAATCCAGCCGCCCTGCTTGGGAGAACAGAGCCGTTGCGGCAAGCCACACCGCCAAAAAAGTGAGTGTACCTTTTTTCATCGTAAAGTTGTGTTTGAAAGCGTGAACAGTTGGATGAAGCGCAAGTCCGCAAACCTCAGCATTGAGGTTTCTTCGGCCTTGCAGGAGCAAAGATGACCGCAGCCGCCACCGAGAAAAAATAACACTTTCCAGAGGTTTTTCTACCTCCAAAGGCGACCGGGCAACCTCCCCAGCCCCCCACACGCCATCCGCACCATGTTTTTGCTGAAAAAAATCGGTGTCGCCTTGCTCCTGCTGCCCAGCCTGCTGGTCAGCGCACAAATCCCCCTCCGTCTCCTCATCTCCCCCGCCGACAGCCTCGTTTTCGCCCAAATCACCCGCGATTTTGTCCCCCGCCCGCAAGCCATCGCCCCCGATACCGTGCTGCTGCTCCTACCCGATTCGGCGGCCACCGGCCCCACTTGCCTACGCCTGCTGCAGCACCTACACGCCCAGTCCTACCTCACGGCCTCAATTGACCAAGAGGCAATTGGCAAACAGCAAGAAGCAAATGACCAAGGGCAAGAAGCAAACAGCAAATGGCAAACAGCAAATGGCAAACAACAAGAGGCCAACAGCAAACAGCCAACAGCAAATAGCCAACAGCCAACAGCAACTCTCCACCTCGGCCCAGCACTGCACTGGGTTAGGCTCCGACCACTGGCTGAAGCCGACCGCGCTTGGCTCGAAGCCGCCGGTTTTCGGGAAAAAAATTTCACCCAAAAACCCCTGCGCCACGATGCGCTACTGGTGCTGCAACGCCGGGTGCTCGAACAGTTTGAGAACAACGGCTACCCTTTCGCCTCGGTGCAACTCGACAGCATCCGTACCGAGGCCGACGGCGGCATATCGGCGGTACTGGCAGTGCAGCGCAACCGTTTTTTCAAATTTAAAACCCTAAAAATCAGCGGCGATCTGAAACTACCTGCCGCCTACCTGCCCAACTATCTCGGTCTGCGGCCCGGGCAGCCGTACAGCCGCGAGCGCGTGCTGCGGATGCGCGAGCAGTTGCGCAGCCTGCTTTTTGTGGAAATGAGTGGCAATCCCAGCGTCACCTTCGCGGGCGACGAAGCCACCATCAACCTGTTTTTGCAGAAAAAACGCGCCAGTCGATTCGATCTCCTCATCGGCCTGCTGCCCCAGCCCAATGCGGTCACTGGCACCCAGCGCTTGCTGCTCACCGGCTCGCTCAGCACAGCTTTCCAGAATGCCCTCAACCTCGGTGAGCGGCTCTCCGTAGAACTCGAACGCCTCCGCCCAGAGACCCAAAAATTAGACGTGCAAGCCGGAGTACCCTACCTGTTTGGCTCGCCCTTCGGGGCTGAGGGGCGGCTCAATATTTTCAAACGCGACAGCACTTGGGTGGATGCTCAGGCCGATATCGGGGTACAGTACCTGCTGGCAGGCGGCGACTTCGTCAAGTTTTTTTGGGAAAATAAAAGTTCGAGCCTCCAAAAAGTGGACACCGCCGCCGTGCGCCTCAGCCGCCGACTGCCGCCTAACCTCGACCTGAGGCAAAATGGTTTCGGCCTCGAATCGGGCATCAATCGCCTCGACTACCGCTACAACCCGCGCCAGGGCTGGGCCACTTCGCTCAAAGCCGTCGCAGGCTTCAACACCGTGCTGCGCAACAGCCAAATCGAGTCGCTCGAAGACCCTGCTTTCGATTACCCCAGCCTCTACGACACGGTGGCCAGCCGCGCCGCTCGCTACAGGCTGGAAGCAAAAACTGAACTGTACTTGCCCGTTTTGGTGCGCAGCACCCTCAAAATCGCGCTGCGCGGGGGCGGCATTTTTTCTAAACTGCCGGTTTTTGCTAACGAGCAGTACCGCCTCGGCGGCAACAAACTGCTGCGCGGATTTGATGAGGAGAGCCTGTTCGCTACCCGCTGGGCAGTAGCGACAGCAGAGTACAGGCTGCTGCTGGGACAAAATTCTTACCTCGCCGTTTTCGCCGACTACGGCTATTTAGAAAACGTGACCACCCGCACCCGCGCTTTTCTGCGCCCGCTGGGCTTGGGTGCTGGGTTGAATTTCGAGACGCAGGCGGGCATTTTTGGCATCAGCATGGCCGTCGGGCGGCGCGATGTGGGTGAAGGCGTAGATTTGCGGGCCACGAAAATTCACTTGGGCTATGTTAGCCTTTTTTGAAACCCCACCCCCGACCCCTCCCCCACTGGGAGGGGGGACGAGATTTACACCGAGACGTGTGCTGCGTCTCGTCTCCCCTCCCAGTG
>JAYSUY010000660.1:0-1472 GCA_043718855.1 Saprospiraceae bacterium
TTGGAGGTCTCTTACACGGGCTATGAGCCGAACACGTCGGATATCATGGTGAAACAGGGCGAAATCCTGTTCGTGAACATCTACATCGCCGAAGGGAATCGCTTGGAGGAGATCACCATCAGTGGCAAAAAAGAGCAGGCCAAGAGCGAGGTGCAGATTTCCAAACTCAGCGTGACGGCCAAGCAGATCCGGTCGCTGCCCTCGGCGGGCGGTCAGGCGGACATCGCGCAGTACCTCACGGTGCTGCCAGGTGTGGTGTTCACGGGCGATCAGGGCGGCCAACTCTACATCCGAGGCGGCTCGCCGGTGCAAAACCGCATCCTGCTGGATGGTATGACCATCTTCAACCCCTTCCACAGCATCGGTTTTTACTCGGTTTTCGAGACCGAACTGATCCGGAACGTGGACGTGCTGACGGGAGGCTTCAATGCGGACTACGGTGGCCGCATCTCTGCGGTGGTGGACGTGAAGACCCGCGAGGGCAACCGCAAGCGGCTCAGTGGCTTGGTGTCGGGCAGCCCATTTATGGCAAAAGCCCTGATCGAAGGCCCGATTGTGCCGCTCAAAAAAGAGGGCGGTGGCAGCGTCTCGTTTGTGCTGACGGGCAAAACCTCGCTCATCGACAAGACCGCGCCCACGCTTTACCCGTATGCCAACGACTCGGTGGGCATCCCGTTCACCTTCGATGACCTGTACGGCAAGGTGTCGCTGCTGAGCGGCAACGGCAGCAAATTCAACATCTTCGGTTTCAATTACAAAGACCGGGTGGACTACGACATCGCTGATTTCTCTTGGCAGAGCGGCGGCGGCGGCATGGATTTTACCCTGATACCGGCCAACTCGAACACCATCGTGAACGGCAACCTGAACTATTCGAGTTACGATTCGCGTATCGAGGAGAGCGACCGCAAGGAGCGTACGAGCGGCATTTCGAGCTACTACGCCAACTTGAATTTTACCAATTTTAACCGCGATAGCGAGATCAAATACGGGTTGGAACTGACGGGTTTTCGCACAGAATTTGAGTTTGTCAACAACCTGAACCTGACGTTCAATCAAAACAGCAACACCACCGAGGTGAACAGTTATGTGCGCTGGAAGCGCAAGTTTGGCCCACTTGTGATCGAGCCGGGTGTCCGCTTGCAGTACTATCAGTCGCTCAACGAAGTGGTGCCAGAGCCGCGTTTTGGTATGAAATATAACATCACCGACCGCTTGCGCTTCAAAGCCGCTGGCGGCCTATATTCCCAAAATCTACTCTCCACCATCAACGAGCGCGACATCGTGAACCTGTTCGTGGGCTTTCTCGCTGGCCCAGAGGAGGCATTGTACCAGCCGGGTAGCACGACTTTGCAGACCGAGCACCGCCTTCAGAAATCGATACATGGTGTGGGCGGCTTTGAGATTGATGTGCTCGAAAATTTTGACCTCAACGTGGAGGGCTACTACAAGCGTTTCAATCAACTCATTTC
>JAYSUY010000067.1:0-6571 GCA_043718855.1 Saprospiraceae bacterium
CAGTGTGCCCGCCCCGAAGTTTTGCAGTAGCGCGTTGTACGAATTCAGGTCAGCCGACTGCGCTGGGAACACCAAGATGTTTCCCCCGTTTTGGGCAAAACTGCGCAATTCTTGAGCCAAGCCGGACGACACCGAGGGCAGTTCGTTGAGTACGATGAGTTGGTAGTTGGGAAATTTGGAGTAGTCCAAAGCCCGCGCCTCGGCGTTGTCGAGTTGGAAGTATTTGGCCCCCAGAAAAGCGTTGTTCAGGTACTTGTTTTGTTGAAGGCCGTTGATGCTCAGTACGTTGATGCGCTGCGCCACTTGGAACGAGAGGTAGTAGTCGTCGTCGAACTGCACTGGGAAATCCGAAACCGAAAGTTTGGCCTCGTGCCAGCCGGGGTGCAGGATGGTGAAACTCACCGTGTCCAAGCGGCTGCTGCGGGCCGCGACGCGGAGCGCCCCCACTGGCTTGGTTTGGCCGTCGTGTTGGAGTTGTAGGCGAAGTTCATCGGCATCCTCGTCGCTGCGGTTGCTGATTTTCACCAGCAGGTTGGCGGGCTGGTTGAGTATCTGCACCGGACTCTCGAACCATGCGCTGTCGATGGAAATGTTGCGCTCCTGCACCGCCCGCATGGGGATGAGGTTCACCTCCAGCAGCGTGTCCTTGAAGTTGGCCAGGTCGGCGATATTCGCCTGAAAATCAGAGATCAAGAAAGCCACTTGATTGTCTTCCTTGCCCGAAGCGAGGCACTGTTGCTGGCGCACCAGCACTTTTGAGAGTTCGTGCGAAGCCGGGCTGACGCGGATTTCTTCGATGCGGCTGAGCGCATCCTCCTTGCCCACCAAGCGCTGATCACGGCCTTCGAGGTCGTTGGTCAGCACCTGGAAACGGTCGTCGGCGGCGTAGGCCGTCACGATGTCGCGGGCGCGTTGCTTGGCAAGTTCGAGCAGGGGCGCGTCCTTCGAGCGGGCGGCCATGCTGAACGAGTTGTCCACAAAAACACTCACCGCTTTTTGCCCCTGCTTCACCGCCCCCGTACGCGGCAGGTAGGGCTGCGCAAACGCCAACACCATCGCGGCGATGGCAAGGCAGCGCATGAGCAGCACCAGCAGGTTGCGCAGTTTCCGGCGGTTGCTGGTCTCCTCCTTCACCTCTTTGAGGAAGCGAACGTTGGTGAAATAGACTTTTTTGAACCGCCGAAAATAGAACAGGTGGATGACGACGGGTATGGCGAGCACCGCGAGCGCGGCGAGAAAGGCTGGGAATACGAACGACATTTTTCTGGATGCTGATGAGACTGGCCCCCGAACCGAGGCGCAATGGGAGGGCAAAAGTAGGCGAATACCCCGACGTTGTAAACTCATGTCACGCAAAGGCAGGTGCAGCGCACCGAAATCTTTGCAGCCTACGATTCAAGTATGTTTTTCAGAGGTGCAGCGCACCGAAACGAATTGCCAAAATTCCGGTGCGCTGCACCTCTGACATTATTTGGCCGGTTTGTGCTACAAATTTTACGCGGCTCTGCCGCTTGCATAACATCTGTGACTACCCCAAAAAATCCTTCACCCCCTTCTTCCCAATCAGCCCAATCTTCGCCCCCTCCAGCAGCATTCGCCCAAATCCAGCCTCGAAGTTGTTCTCAATTTCGCCCTCTAAAATCGCTTCGCGGATGGCGTTCTTGATGACACCTACCTCTCTACTCGGCTGGATATCAAAAGTTTCCATGATAACCTCTCCCGTGATGGGCGGCTGCCAGAGGCGCATCCGGTCGGCCTCGCTCACCTCGGCCATGCGCTCCTTCAGGTACTCGTAACCTTCGAGATAGCGCGACATTTTTTTTGGATTCTTGGTCGTGATGTCCGATTCGCAGAGGCGCATCAGGTCCTCGATATCTGGCCCCGCATCGAAGAGCAAGCGACGCACCGCCGAGGCCGTCACCTCCTCCTTCGTCAGCGAGATGGGGCGCAGGTGGAGCATGACCATTTTTTGCACAAACTCCATCTCAGCACCCAGTGGCAAGCGCAGGTTGCGAAAAATTTTGGGTACCATCTTGGCGCCCAGCCACTCGTGTCCGTGAAACGTCCAGCCATGCTCCGGGCTGTACTTTTTGGTGGGCGGCTTGGCGATGTCGTGCAGCAAAGCAGCCCAGCGCAGCCAGATGTTTTGGCTGCGGCGGCACACGTTGTCGAGCACTTCGAGGGTGTGATAAAAATTATCCTTGTGGCCGCGCCCGCCCACATCATCCACGCCTTGCAGGGCCACCATTTCGGGAAAAAACAGGTGCAGCAAACCCGTGTCGAACAGCAACTTGAACCCAACGGATGGGGTAAGGGTCATCAGTATTTTTTCCAACTCGGTGGTGATGCGCTCCTTCGAGATGATGTGCAAGCGGCTGCGGTGTTCCCGGATGCCGTGCAGGGTTTCAGGGTCGATGGTGAAGCCCAACTGGGTGGCGAAGCGCACGGCCCGCATCATGCGCAGAGGGTCGTCGGAGAAGGTCTGGCCAGGGTCGAGCGGTGTTTTGATACGCTTCTGCTCCAAGTGCGCCAACCCGTTGAAAGGGTCGAGGATTTGCCCGAAAGTGTCCTCGTTGAGGCTCACGGCAAGGGCGTTGATGGTAAAATCGCGGCGGTTCTGGTCGTCTTCGAGCGAGCCTTGCTCCACCTCGGGCTTGCGGCTGTCGGGGCTGTAACTCTCGCGCCGGGCACCCACGAACTCTATTTCGATGCCCTCACAGCGCAGCATGGCTGTACCGAAACGCCTGTACACCACTACTTTAGGCCGGGGAGAAAGCCGGGACGCTACTGCTTCGGCCAATTGAATGCCGTCGCCGACACACACCACGTCGATGTCTTTGGTGGAGCGGCCCAGCAGCCGGTCGCGGACGTAACCGCCCACCACATAAGCTGGAACGCCGAGTTCGCGGGCGGAGCGGGCGACGAGTTCAAAGATGCGGCGTTCTTCAGGGAGAATGGAAAAGAGCATTTGAGCAGTATAGTTTTACCCAATTTCAATTTCAAAGCGCTTGAAACTGATGTTCAGGTCGAGGCCGCGAAAGAAGTCGAGACCGAGCATCCCGTCTATGTCTGTGAAAATGTTGTGGCTCAAAAAATCATAAGCACACACCTCGAAGTCCTGCTTGGTGATGCCGAGGGCCGTCAGGCTTTTGACTTTGTAGATTTTGGCCTCCACTGGCCCAATGGCCGTTTCCATCCAAACAGACCCGGTAGCATCCATCCGGTCAACACCTGAAATAATCAAAAACGATAGGTCAAGCGTAGTGTGCGAAGCCCCCGTATCGAGCGCAAGTGAGGCAACTTCATCATTGGTCAAGCAGTTAAGGATGATGAGACTTTCGGCGGTTTGTAGTTTAAACGGAAATTTCATCACAGCAGGAATCGGCGATTTTGAGGAATGGCCCCCGTCCAAACACAGGCGAAGCGAGTGTAGTGGCTACGGTAGTATTTCGCCAACTCGGCGATTTCGCGGCGGTCGCTGTGGTGCAAAACGACTATGCCACTCACCAATTTAGACACGACCGAGGCTTGTACACCTGGGTCGCGCAGCACCGGGTTGCCGATCAGTACCCACTGGTCGGGGTAAAGTTCTTTGATGCGCTCGAATGAAAGCACCTCAAAGTTCACGTCGGGAGTTACGATTTCCATGTTAAAAAAGTTTGCTGATTGAGTGGTAACCGATTGATTGTCTTGACTTGGCTGCCTACCCGTCACACACCTCCACCATCTCCATCACCTCCCGCTCTTCCACCACCGCCTCCAAGTCCATGTTGGAGTACACCTCCTCCACCTCGTCCAGAATAGCGAACAGCGTGGCAGGCTCCATCTCCGTCACCAAGCGGGCGCGGTAGGCTTTGACGTGCGGCAGCCCGCGCAAGTACGGCGCGTAGTGGCGGCGCATTTCCAGCACACCGAGTTTCAGCCCTTTCCAGGCGAGGCTGTCGCCGAGGTGCTGACGGGCGGCGCTGACCCGCTCCTGCACGGTGGGCGGCGCGAGCAGTTCGCCAGTAGCGAAGTAGTGCTTGATTTCGCGGAACACCCAGGGGTAACCGATGCTCGCCCGACCAATCATAATACCGTCGGGGCCGAAGCGGTTGCGGTACTCCTCTGCCTTCTGCGGGCTGTCCACGTCGCCGTTGCCAAAAATCGGGATGTGCATCCGGGGGTTGTTTTTCACTTTGGCGATCCAGCGCCAGTCGGCCTCGCCCTTGTACATCTGGGCGCGGGTGCGGGCGTGTATGCTGAGTGCCTGAATACCAACGTCTTGCAGCCGCTCGGCCACTTCGAGGATGTTGATCGTGGAGTCGTCCCAACCCAGGCGGGTTTTTACCGTGACCGGAAATTTGGTGCTTTTCACTACTGCCTCCGTCAGTTTCACCATGTGCGGCACGTCGCGCAGTAGCCCCGCGCCCGCCATGCGGCAGGCCACTTTCGCCACCGGGCAGCCGAAGTTGATGTCGATCACGTCGGGGTTTTTTGCCTCGATAATCTCTGCCGCTTGGATCATGTTTTCCAACTGCCCGCCGAAATACTGGATGCCGACGGGCCGCTCGTAGTCGAAGATTTCCAGTTTCTGAAAGGTTTGTTTGGCCTCATGTACCAATCCGTCTGCGCTGATGAACTCCGTGTACACCATGTCCGCCCCGTGTTGCTTGCAGAGTTTGCGGAACGGCGGGTCGCTCACGTCCTCCATCGGGGCGAGCAGCAGGGGGAAGGGGCCGAGGTCTATGTTGCCTATTTTGACCATGTGCTGGTGATTGGTTGATTGGTGATTAGTTGATCGGTGATTAGTAACTGGTAACTGTTGGATGGGTGTCCTGAATTTCGGCGCAAGATACGGCAGTACGCCGGGTGATTGTCTTGTTGGGCACCAATCAACCAATCACCAGTCAACCAATCACCCCCTCTTCCACTTCAAACAGTTTGTAATCGCCTGTAAACGAGGCCACAATCGCTTCGATGCGGCTGCGCTGGGTGTCGGTGATGAAGATTTGACCGAAGTTGCGCTGCAAGAGCAGACCGATGAGTTGGCGCACCCGCTGCTCATCCAATTTGTCAAAAATATCGTCGAGCAGGAGGATGGGGTCTACGCCTTTTTCTTGGCGCAGCACCTCGTACTGCGCCAGCCGGAGGGCGAGCAAGAAGGATTTGAGTTGGCCCTGCGAGGCAAATTTTCGCACCGTTTGGCCGTCCATGTCCAGTATCAAGTCGTCCTTGTGGATGCCCCGTGTAGTGCGGCCCAAGATCAAATCCTTGTCGCGGGCAGCGGCAAAAAGCGCGGGCAGGGCGGCCCCGGCCAAATCCGATTCGTAGCCCATCGACACCGACTCGTGGCCGCCCGAAATGGCCGCGTAGTATTCGTGGAAGAGCGGCAGGAAGGTTTCCACAAAATGCTGCCGCCGCTCGTGGATCATCGCCGCAGGTGTGGGCATCTGGCGGTCAATACTTTCGAGCAGAGGCCCGTCGAAGGTGCCGCTGTCGCCAAATTCTTTGAGTAGCGCGTTGCGCTGTTTGAGTAAAGCGTTGTAAGTCAGCAAGTTTTGCAGGTAGCCGGGTGAAATCTGTGACAGCGTGGCATCCAGAAAACGCCGCCGCTCTTCGCTGCCTTCCTGCACCAGCGCCACGTCGTCGGGCGCGATCATCACCACCGGGAACATCCCCACGAAGTCGGCAATCCGCTGAAATGCCACCCCGTTGCGCTCGATTTCCTTGCGGTGGCCGTTACCGAGTTTCACCACCAATTTCGTGCGTTCGTCACCTTGTTCAAACATGGCTTCCAAACGAAAAAAAGCCTCTCCATGCCGCATCAACTGCTTGTCGGTCAACATTGTGTGGCTGCGACTCAGGCACAGAAAATGCACCGCGTCCAGCACGTTGGTCTTGCCCATGCCGTTCAGCCCGGTGAAGCAGTTGAGCCGGGGAGATAGGTCGAGCGACTGGGCCTCGTAGTTTTTAAAATTCGTGAGTTTGAGTGTGATGAGCGTCATTTCGTCAGTGCGCCATTAAAATATACGACAACAATAGGACACGGATCGAACAGATAAAACGGATAAAAACAGATTTTAAAAATCCGTCCTAATCCGTCTAATCTGTTCGATCCGTGTCCTATTGTTGTCATGTGCGTAGTTTCATCTTACTGTCCTTAAACCGCTACCGGAGCCTTGATGCCGGGGTACGGGTCGTAGTCGACCAGTTCAAAATCCTCGTAGCGGAACGAAAAAATGTCCTTCACGTCTGGGTTGATTTTCATCGTCGGCAGTGGGCGTGGCGTTCGGCTGAGTTGCAAGTCCACCTGCTCCAAGTGGTTGAGGTAGAGGTGCGTATCGCCGCCCGTCCAGACAAAGTCGCCCGGCTCGAAGCCGCAGACCTGAGCCATCATCAAAGTCAGCAGGGCATAGGAGGCGATGTTGAACGGCACACCGAGGAACACGTCAGCACTGCGCTGGTAGAGTTGGCAACTCAGCCGTGAAGCCCCCCCCAGCCCCCCTGGAGGGGGGGAGAGGGCTTCGCGCTTGGCTTCTTTACCAAATGCCCAAAGCGGGGCCTTCTCCCCCCCAAGCGGAGTGGCCTG
>JAYSUY010000661.1:0-11575 GCA_043718855.1 Saprospiraceae bacterium
CCTTCGAAGTGACCTTCAAGGCTACTGAGCAAGTGAAAGGCTACCAGTTCACCCTCAACTTCGCCGGTCTTACGGTGGAAGAAGTGGTACCTGGTAACGACATGAGCAACCTGAACTTCGGCGTATTCGCCGATGCACTGACCACTTCGTTCGACGGCAAATCGGCAGGTGAGTTCACCGTACACTTCCGCGCAACCAAGGCTGGCAAATTGAGCCAGAGGTTGGGTGTGTCGAGCCGCATCACCCGCGCCGAGGCTTACAGCCTCAATGGCGAGCGCAACGCAGTTGCACTCCGCTTCAACGGCAGCGTGATCGCAGGTATCGGATTCGAACTGTACCAGAACGAGCCGAACCCATTTGTGACGAAGACCTTCATCGGATTCCACCTCCCAGAGGCTGCTACGGCAACCTTGACGGTGCGCGACGAGACTGGCCGTACGCTCTTCACCCAGAAAGGTGATTTCGCGAAAGGCTACAACTCGATCGCTGTGGAGCGCGAACTGCTGCCAACTGTGGGTGTACTGTTCTACACGCTGGAAACAGCGACCGACAGCGCAACCAAGAAAATGGTGCAGACGAAGTAATCAGAACTGTGAAAAAAGCGGCTTGACCGCTTAGATGGAATACGGGCAGCCCCCGCTCGCGGAAACGCGGGTGGGGGCTGTTCCTTTTTGAGGGGCCTTATCCGCTGTAGTCTTTTGCCAAGCGGCCAAAGGCTAAGGCGGGGTAAAAGCAAGGAAATGGGCTATTCACGTTCAATCCCTTCGGAATTTGGAGGTGCTAAATAGTTACTGCCAAACACACGAAAGATTTGTTGGTAACTGATTCAAACAAAGTGTTTAAAAATTTTCTCTCCAAAATACCAATTCTATTTTCTGGGATGTGATATGTTGATTTTTGTCGTATTGATTTTTGAAACACGACATTTCTCAACAAAACTCAGTGCTCCCATGAGAGGTTATAACACTCCTTTACTCAACCTGATTCCTGCGTTCTTCCTGATTGTTTTTCAAGGGATTGCATCCCCCTTGCTTGCCTTTCATCGCCCTTTTTTGGACAGTTTGATTGATAGCCATACATCGAGTCTGGTTGAGTATGGCGGCGGATACTTTGCGCCCAGATGTGTGGCTCCTCAACAAGTACAGGTGACGACAAAGACCCAAAATAGCCTTCGACTCGTGTGGCTGGCCGACCCAAATGCCGCCCGATTTGAGGTGTCTATCGTAAAGCGCGGAAGCCGGGCGGCCCTTGTTATTGTAGAGGTTCCCGGCAATGCGAACAGCTATCTCTTTACAGGGCTTTCTCCCAACACAAAATACGACACTTATCTCCGAAGGGTTTGCCCCGGCCCTGATTCGCTGATCACTTATTTGAGCGAATGGGTTGTCGTGGAGTCTCAGACGGAGAACTATGTACCGTCTGATTGTGGCGACGACACCACGCTCTTTGGGATCGCTCAGGTGCGAACGACGAGTTTCAACATTACGATGTCTCCCCGGAGGAACTTGGATGCACGGGGCAGGAGGTTATTGGTGCGCTATCGGTTGACTTCTTCAAACACCAATAATTTCTTGTCGTCCATTGCCTATAAATGGCAAGAGAAACTGATTTACGATGAGAACGACATAGTGTTTGACAGGCTTAGCCCTGCGGGCAGTTACGAGGTTTTCATCAAGCAACTGCGCGATGGCGAGTATATGCAGTATGCTTGGGCTTGCCCCGAAATTGGCCCCATTCAGGTGACCCTGAGCAACGAGCAGGTCGCTTGCTCACAGCTGAACTACGTCGTGCCTGTGTGCATAGGGACGGACTTCGTGACACTGAAATTTGACAGCCCAGCAACAGGCTACGATTCTTTGCGGTACATGATTGGCATTCGCCCCTTTGCTGACAGCTCGACGAGTGCATGGAAATTCTACTACCACTTCAAGGGAGAAGAGTTCACGATACCAAACTTGACAAGCGAAACGGAGTACAAAGTGTCCGTTTGGCTGCTTTTGGGAAAGTCGGGCTTTTCTTACGACTATGTGTGCGAAGAGTATTTAGTGGGGTCGGAGGCTGGCACCATCGTCACCTCGGCCGTTGGCGAAATTGAGGATGACGATGGAGACGGTCTGCCCAACTCATGCGATACTAACTGGGAAGATGGCCCCAATGGTGACTTAGATGGCGATGGCATCATAAATGTTGAGGATGAAGATCCACCTGGCAATTTCCCTCAAATGCCCGAACTGCGCTGCGGGCAGTCGGCTAATATCCCGCCTTTGGATTCGGCACATTGGCTGGTACAAGCGGATACCGGACAAGTCTTCCTGATCAACGGCTTTCCCATTCTTTTGACGGCTGTTTCAGGCAGTAATGGTGTCTTTTCTGGCGAGGGCATTATTGGCTTGCCTTTCTCATCCAAATACTTGTCGGTAGACTTCACTAACATCCACGTCAACAACAACAACGTGATAGTCAGTGGCGTGGTGAACGGCATCTCAGAAGACATCAACAACTTTCCAGACCTGCCGCTGGACACCATCTCTTTCGGTGACGAACGATTCTGCCGACCTCCGCCAGAGGAAGAAGGCTGGGACGAGAACGGGATTTGGGTGACCACAGGCAGCCCATATAATCCATTGGGGTTCGACAAAGATGGGAATTTCAAAAAACCACCCTATGATGGTTGGCAGCCCGGTGACCCTTATGATAGCAAATACGACCCCAATGGTTTTGATGCCAATGGCATCCACAAGGACACAAAATCGCCTTACAACGAGTGCGGGTGCAGCCAAGTGGGTTTCACCAAAGACAACCAAAAATGTGATCCCAGCGCAGTGGTAGATGCTGATGGGAAAAAGTGCGCCAACCATGCACAAGGGCCATATTACTGGTTAAACGACAACAAAGACTTGGGGCCACAAACAGAGGAAGGCATCAAGTTGGCAAATGAAGTGGGAGACACTTTGCGGCCTTTACTTTTGGCATACCTCAGTCTCTTGGAAACCAAGTATTTGGACTCCATCGCGCAAACCCAAGTGCGCTGCAACACTGAGCGTGACACTGTGCGAAAGTACTACGAGGGGCTGGGCTATCAGCAGCCTGACCGTGTATTCATTTATGGGAAAAATGACGACTGGTATAGAGAAGGGATGAGCAGTGCTTTCAAGGAAGTGCCCAAGGAACTGGGCGTTGTGCTTGACCGGGACATCAAAGAGGTGATGCTGGAAAAGAGCCACATCCGGCTGTATCACTGTGATGTGGCGTTTACGCGCTACAAGGCGATGTTGGAGATTGTAAAACAATACAAAACCGACCCCAAACTTGCGGCTGCTGTAGACCACTTGAAGGCTCTGATCCGTCGCTTCAGCGCACAAGAGGCCGCCACTTACTCCAACATCGCCAACCTGCGCACTTGGATTGGCGTAAAGATGGATTCCATTGCTGGGGCGCAATACAAAAAAGCACCTCGACAGGCTATCGGGACTTGGATGAAGACCAGAGCGAGCGCTGGGCGGACAGCGGCTATCGGCCCTCCCAAAACGGTGGTGGCTCTCCGTCTGGCTATTTGGCCGCAGCGCATACAGGTGGAAGTTGGGAAGAGGCCGCGCTGCTGCATCAAGCATCAGAGATGCGCTGGAAGGACATCGCTTTTGAGTACCACCAAGGCTGGCAAAAAGTAAATGGCTTGGAACGCGCCTACTTTTTGGAAGCCATAGACAAGGCCAGAGAAGCAAGATATTTGGTGTCGCCCCCTCCACCTGCGGCACCTGAGGTGGGCCTCCTACCTTTGAAAATATCCAAGGAAGTACTGGGGCGGACGTACACGCTCTACTTGGACAATATGAAGTTTTACGCAGGAGGAGCTAAGGCTGATGTATACGTGGTCATCAGCACCAATCCTTCCCCCGACCGTTTGGTGTTTAAAGCCCTGAATGTTGGTTTTGGCCCTTCTGGCTTCACAGGGCAGACGAAACTGATGCTCGGCACCAACGTCAGCGTGACAGTGAGCAACGCCGCTAAAATCAATATTTTCGGCAATGACAGCACTTATGTCAGCTTTGACTGCAATGGGTTTACAGGGATGAAAGTAGCCGGAGAAGTCGAATTTTGCCGCCAATACGTGGTGCCGCTGAATGCACAGTTGCAGCCTTACCCAGAGGACTCTACTGTGAAAGCGCGGTTCATTGCCCAGATGCCTGCTTGGGGTGAGTTCATCGCGCAACTGCAAATCCAGCGCTTTGCACTAACCAAGTACGACAGCATCAAGTGGCAGGTTGGCACGGTGGTTTTTGATTTCAGCAGCGCTGCGTCAAGCCCTGCTGTGGTGTTCCCCGACAACTACACTTCGCCATTTGTAAAGAAGGTGAACGGCGTAATGGTGGCCTCTGACCTGTGGCGGGGTTTTTACCTGAACAACCTGAGCGTCACCATGCCTCGACAGTTCAGCAAGGGCAATGCCGGGGCTGTGACGGTCGGTGCCAGCCACTTCATCTTTGACGACAAAGGGCTGACCGGGCGGGTGTTCGCAAATGGCAACCTGATTTCGCTCTGCGAAGGGAATCTGGGCGGATGGGCTTTCTCGATTGACACGATTGGCTTGGAAGTCGTAGCCAACCGGCCCAAAGGCTTCAACATCAGCGGCTATCTGAACATCCCGATTTTCAGCAAAGGCAGCCAGCCCTGCGCCGAACTGGACGAGTGTGTGCGCTACCGCGCCAACATCCTGCCCGGCAATGTGTACAGTTTTGCTGTACAGCCCCATACCGATTATACGGCTGCGGTTTGGAAGGCAAGAGTCCACCTGAACCACTCCGAAATCACGCTGCAATACAACAACGGGCAGTTTTTAGCCTCGGCCGCGCTGAGCGGCGAACTGAGCATCGATGGCGACCTCAGCAGCAGTTTCAAGGCGAAAGTCCCCAAGATCACTTTTCAAAACCTGATACTTCGCAACAAGGCACCGCACTTCGAGCCGGGCTTTTGGAGCGTTCCGGCCATTTCAGCAAAAGGTGGCCTCGGCGGGTTTGATTTCAATGTGGACTCCATCCGAATGGTGAAACCACCGGGCAGCCCCGGCAATCGGGCCAATTTGATATTCAAAGCAGGGATCATCATTGGCGACGAAAGTGTCAACAACTTGGCACTCAAAGGCGGCTTTTTCTTGAAGGGCAAAATGGTGGATACGCTGGGGCGCCAGCGCTGGGTGTACGAAGGCTTTGGTGTAGACGAAGTGATCATTGATGCAGGCTTCAAAGGGGTGCCGAAGGTACACGGACGGTTGCGCTTCTTTGGGCAACAGGGCGACGACCCCAAGTGGGGAAGGGGATTTCAGGGTGGTGTCACCGTAGAGTTCGAGGCACTAAAAACGGAACTAAAAGCCGTAGGACTTTTTGGGAAAAAGGCTGATTTTAAATACTTTATGATCGATGCGCTGGCAAAGTTCAGCCCGGGCATCGGCATCGGTGGACTGCAACTGATCGGCTTCGGCGGTGGGGCTTCTTACCATTTGTCAAGGGCCACTGAGCCGGTTGGTTTGCCGCCCACGATACCCAATATGCCGCCCGACTCTGTCGCCATCGGTACTTCTTTATCGGGTATAACATTCACGCCCAACGAAAAAATTGGCCTCGGCATCAATGCCAATGTGGTGATGGCTTTGGCCAAAGAAGAGGCTTGCAACATCAACGCGACTTTTGGGATGAGTTTCTACGCAGGTGGCGGGGGCATCAACGACATCTACTTCCGAGGGACGGCCAATTTCATGGACAAGATCAATTTTACGGCCATACCGAAATGGGACTCGCTTGGGTTGCCAGCGGTTTCGAGTGCGAACGTTGTCGCCTTTGCCAGCATCAGTTACAAGTTCAAGGAAAAAATCTTAGACGGCGACCTGCGCGTAAGCGTGGATGCGGGAGGTATGCTGAAAGGGAACGGCTACGCCAAGTTGTACTTCTCCCCAGGCAAATGGTTCATCAACATCGGTACGCCGCTGGCACCGATCTATGTAGAGTTATATGCGCCAGCCTTAAAATTGAAAAAACCAACGGCAAGAGTCTCTTTCTACTTGGACATCGGAAATGGCATCCCCGACTTCCCCGGCCTGCCGCCCAAAGTGGCTTCCTTGACGGGCTTGGGCAACATCGTCGCCAACGAAGCCCTGCGTCGGCGCGGCAACGGCTTCGCCACCGGGTTGCGGTTCGAGGTGAATACAGGTGACAAAAATTTCCTGATCTTCTACGCCAGCCTCGGCTTGGATTTAGGCTTCGACCTGATGGTGCAGGACTATGGCGATGCTTTCTGTACCAACACCAATAAACCACTGGGCATCAACGGCTGGTATGCTGCGGGCCAAATGTGGGCGTATGTGGAGGGCAAAATCGGCCTACAAGTGAAACTGTGGGGCCAACAGCGCAAATTCGAGATATTGAGCCTTGCCGCCGCTGCCGCTTTGCAGGCCAAATTCCCCAACCCCTTCTACGCTCGCGGGGCGGTGGGCGGCAGGTACCGCATCTTGGGCGGCGTGATCAAAGGCGACTGCCGATTCGATTTCACACTGGGTGAGCAGTGCCAGCTGCAAGGCGGCAGCGACCCCGGCAACGACCAGCAGATCATCGCGGACATCAGTCCAGTGGACAGCACGGAGGGCACTCACACGCTGACCATCCCGACCGTGACGCTCAACGTGCCAGTGGGCGAGACACTCAACGACGGCACCGACAACTGGCGGGCCGAACTCGTGTACGCAGACATCAGCCACAACGGGTCCATTATCGGGAGCCAGCGGGTGTTCACCACTGGCAACACGGTGCTCGAATTGCGCCCTGCGAACAATATGCTGCTCTCCAACAAGTGGTACAAATTCAAAGTGAAATTGGACCTCTACAAAAACGGTGAGTGGAAGCAGGCCGAAGAACGGGTCGTGATGTTCAAAACAGGTGCCGCACCCAAGATCATCCCGGTGGACAACGTACAAGCCGCTTGGCCTTTCAACGGGCAGTACAACTTCTACAAAAACGAGCACCCCGAAGGGCGGGGCCACATCGTGTTGAAGTACGGGCAGCCCGAACTCCTGCAAGGGCCACCGCCCACAGGTTACAGCCGTATCGTGCGCTTGAGCCGCATGGGCGCGGGAGGAGGCACAGTGGCCGAGTTCCCGTTCTCGTATGATGTCGCCAAAAAGAAAGTGGATTTCGACCCGCCCGAAGACAAACTTCAAAACGGACAGGTGTACCGCTTAGAGTTGCTCCACAAATCGAACAATAGCGGCGGCAGCGCGCCTTCCGTTGATCCGGGCGATGGTGAAGGCGGCCCAGCGGTGGCACCTGTGCTGTACCGCCTGTACTTCCGGGTGAGCGACTACAACCGCTTCGCTGACAAGGTGGAGGCGATGAAGTTGAACCTCAGCGTAGCAAACAATTCTCTGGGCTGGACGGTGGCCAACTCCACGCTGGCCGAGCCGCTCGATTATTTTGAGCTCTACGGGCCGGAAGATGAGGAACCGCTGGTGCAGACCACGCTTGACCTGACCAGTTGCAACTGGTTCGCCCAAAATCAGACCTATCTGCAACTCGCCTACAATTACTACTATGATTATCGGGAGATCAACTATTGTTCGGTGGGCAGTTTCTCCGATGGCCCCAACAAGTTCGGTGAGCAAAACTTCTTTATGGCCCCCATCAGTTTTGAAGAGCCTCCCGGCAATCCCGTATTGAAGATCTCGCATTTGGGTGCCAAGCCCACCTACGCGGGTACGGTGCAGCAGTCGCTCAACTTCACCACGCTCAACAAGTTTGGCCCCATGTGGGATCAAATGCGGTTCGATCTGGATGCCCACAAATCCATGCGCTGCCAGACCCAGAACTATGGCCAGCAGTGCAGTGGGTTCAGTTCCTTGTGCCCCCCGCCGCTGCAATCAGGGTGCAGCAATTGTACGCTCCAGAATGCCTTCGGCGCTTACCCATCTCTGCTCTATATCGCCCAAAACAGCATACCGCTCCCGGCTGCAGGCACTCAGTTTCCCGTGTCGTTCACCTACCGCATACCCGGCTGGACGGGGCCGACCACGGCTAAGGCCATCAAGATTGTCAAACCTTAAAACACAGCCCCGCCTCCGACCCCAACTTCGCTTCGGCGGAGCAGGGGTCAGGGGCGGGGTTGCTAAGCAGTCACCTTAAATCATTGATTGTCATGTTGAAAAAATCTTTTGCTCGATACATTTTCTCCTTGTTGGCAGTAATATTCTGCTTGCTCATTGGCACTACAGAGGCTTTTGCTCAGACATGGCCGCCAGCCAATATGCACAAGGGAGATATTTACATTGACCCCAAGTGCAAGGATGCGAATTGCTTGGATGGACAAGAAAATTTCATTTACAGCCAATTACAGTATGCGTTAACATCCCCCTGCAATAAGGTTTTGAATGTGATTCTGCTCAGTGAAGACTGCCCGGCCCTAGACTTAGGGTATATTGACGGCAAAAAAATTGCAATCGGCCCCAATGTCCCATTGGGCAACAACCCTTCCGTTACAAGCAATATTTGGTGGGCGGAAGGCGAGAGCGCTCTTTTGATCATAAACCCATACACCGCCTCAGTAATAGGATACGGTGGAGCACCTCTTCCGGGGTTGCGGCTGGACGATTGCGAAAATGAGTTCGCTCGATTGCGGTGCCTGTTAGAAAACGATTTCGCCAAATCGTATGTACCCTATTCCTCCAAGTATTCCTGCTTAATTCTGGAGTATTTCAAATCCTACTACTGCTCAGGCATTTCTTTGCTTGGTGGGGATGCCTGTAATCAGACAGACAACATAACTCCGTGGAAAGCATTGAAATACACGGGCAAAGATGCATCTCCGTCTTTTGAAGAAATAAAAGACGAGAGGTACGAAATACCGTTGACTGGCTATAATGGGCAATGGATAAAGTTCTTTAAGTCCTCTTTTTGCACGGATGTGCAGATCATTGTCCCATATAGAATAGGAGAATTCACCAAAGAAGGCGTAGACTGGAAAAAGGAGGTGTCGATAATGCGCAACAACTCAAAAGACTTTGTAGCGATTATTGCGCCTTTTAACCCTGATAAAGTGGAAGATGACGGCATCGTAGATGTCGAAGTGGAGAATGGCAGCGGCCCACCGCCACCGAACGCGCCATTACAAGATAAATGCTACCCCCATTCGCGGGCACTTGGAGATGCCGATGAAGCATCTATGGAAAAATATGTAGAAGAAACGGTCAGTCAATTGAACGGAACCCTCTTTAACTCAGGGTTCAGGGCTATGCAGCAACTGTACCATATTCTTGTTGCGAGCATAGCGCCACAGCCCAGCAAGACACAGTGCCAAGAACAGTCCGGCCCATTTCAGGACTTAGACCCCAGTGACTATTTTAAAGAAGTTGTCAATCAAGAGCACCTGAAAGTAAAGTTTGATGGGCCAGGCAATCCATCCAACCAACAAGAAAAGCAGACCGGAAGGCTACATGATTTTACGGGCGGAGGAGTGACCCCGGACATGACCCGGCAGTTTAAAGAGGCTGCCGAGCACATCGAAGCCGTAACAAACGGAGCGGTGAAGGTAGATTTCGTGACGAGCACAACTTGTATAAAAAACGGAACCCATCAAGTAGAGTCTTTCAACGAAGCCAAGGAAAAGTTTGAGGAACTGAAGGGCGGTCTTACAGGGCGGTCTATGGTGTTTTTCTACAACTACGATAAGTGCAGCGGCAAGATGTTTCACAACGTTGCCTTGAGCAGCGATTTCTATCAGCCAAACGGCAAGTACAACATTGCTGAGGGAGACAAGCCTGTACTGAAGCGAGGCATAGATACGATTGTCAACAACATTAACAGTGCTTTTCTCAAACAACTGCCCAGCAGTTATGAGAACGCAACCGCTGAGGGGCCAATCGAGAACGCAGATAAAATAAACGCGCCCGGAACGGACAAGTGGGATTTTGGCCTATGGCCTGGTGTAAGCCCAGGACATATTGGGATGCCCGGCTTGGTCACGGAAGCCGTAACCATAGTGGGAGAAACGGTTTGGAACGGCGAGTTGCCAGAACGAACCTGGAATCCCGATGAAAAAACATCTACTTTCTTCAAGGCACCCGGAGGCATCGCTGGCATCGGGGATGGCCTTTTGGAGCAAGTCAACGGAAAAGTCTTCGCGCTCATCGGGTTGGCTGGCACGGCCAAGGATTTTGCCACCAACAAGGAGAGCCGCAAGAACATCATTGCGGCATTCCGCTATCCTCATGTGATGGCATTGGCACAGTACGGCACCAAGATCACCGAACTGGTGACCACGGACGATCCTGATGTGCGTTGGCACCATGCAGGCTATTTGGGTACAAAGATCATTTTTGACGTGACCACTGGCTCCTTCCTGACCAATATCGTAGGTGCCAAAACTGACCTGAAAAAAATAGGCGCGGATGCCCAAAAAGCCTCTCAAGCCTTTTCAGGCAAATGGGACAGTAGATATAACTTGGGTACCCGTGCAGACATCACCGAACATGGCAATCCCCCAAACCAAGGCGTCGAAAAAGCATACCCCGCCCGGCAAAGCGCAGTGAATGCGCTGATGGGAAAGTTGGATGAGGGCAATCAAAAAAAAGTCACCCATGAGAGCGGAATCGTTCGGGACGTGCTACTTTTGGGGCTGGATGACCTCGGAAATTATAAGCCGGGCTGGAACCAACAGAAGTTAGGAGAGGTGGTGAAGCGGTTGCCCGAAGCAGAAAACGCGGCCTTTTACGACAAACTGAACGGTGCGCTCCGAGATGCGGATGGAAACATGAAGCCGGAGGTCGGGGCAAAGTTTTTGGAAGACATCGGAGACCCGGCTAAGGGGAAGGAACTTGCGGATGTGTTCAAAACGGACCCAGAGTTGGTGAAGGCGTGGGAAGCGATCCACACCTCTGACTTCCGCAAAAACCTCGACTGGCTTCAACGCATACGCACTTGGCAAGGAGCAGGCGTGGTGTTCATCAAAGAAAACGGAGTGGTCAAGATGACCAGCCCCAGCGGCAAAAAACTGGGGCGCATCACCAACAACGAGCACTTTTTCCACCACGAAGGCTATGGCGGCCATGTGAAGATGAACTTGAATAAGGTGACGACGATACTGGGGAAGCATAATGATCCGGCACATAACAGGCAAGGTACTCAGACTTTTATTGGAAATCCCACTCATCCAGATGGCCCCATTGAAGGGATGCCTCCTCAGATGTATATCGCCCATGATCCGAATGTCAACCCGACTCCAACACCAGCCCCTGGCGAACTCAATGTCTTGAATGTGAAAGGGGCTACAGATGGAGATGCGCATTTTTGGGAAAAGTACAACAAGCCGTTTTTGGAAGCGGCGTTTGCGCGAGGAGATGATGTGCGGCTGATATCTCATCCCCAAGAATCCAGAACAGGTTTCTTTGGAATGGAGCTTGACTATATTGATGGCACCCTTGCTTCTCAATATGGCTACATTTACGATAGTGCAACATTCACCTATAAAAAGCAGTAGAAGTATGGAGAGCCACTCTTACTACGAAAACTTGGATGACGATATCCTTGCAGGTTTTAAAAGA
>JAYSUY010000662.1:0-1472 GCA_043718855.1 Saprospiraceae bacterium
GTTAGGCATTGCACACGGAGCGGGGTGCCCGTTGTTGATTTGGCATGGGTCATTGATTGCCCAAATGGATGGCGCGCGCCCGGTTCTACCAACAATGCAGTAAAAACCTTGACCAGAAAAGACATAGACTTAGCGATTAAGTACGGTTCTGCGCTTTTGGCTTTGCTATAATTATTGGTTCTGAACAGGCATTTTACCCCTTCTGACCAGCGCAATTCCCTGACCTTCTCGTAGCAAAGACGGTCGTCAACTATGTCTTGAATCTGTAGTAACAACATTTGCAGCCAAAGGTAGCCTCCAACTTGGAATCATAATTGAGCCAAAAATTTTCTGTCACCAGCACTGCATAAAAGTGCTTGGCCACAAGGTTTGCTTTATTGTTTGCACCTGAACATTGGATGCGCGCAAGGCTACCAATTTCATCCGCCGAGACCCTCCCCGTCTCGGCGGATTTTTTTTTGAAAAATTGTACCCAAGCTGTGTCCGGTACCCAAGATTGAACAAAACTGCCGATGTGACCATGCAGCAAGCCCCGGTTAAGGATGGTGTCGCGCCTCTACCCCGAAGGTGCGCTGATGACCACCTTCTCGCACATCGAATGGAACCGCCTCCTCGCCGCCATCTCCGACGAAAACGGTGCCCCCGCAGAGTTCGACTACGACGGTATGCTGCGCCTCCGCGGGGTGCGCGACGTGTACAAAAACTACCTCCAATCCTATGAGTACCGCTACCTCTCGCTCAATGGCGACAACTCCGTGCGCAGCCGCACTGTGCTGAAAGACGCGGTGACCAACTTCGCCGACATCGCCAACCTCACGGGGGCCGACGTACACCGCAGTTTCAAATACTTCGACGGCATCGGGCGGCCCGTGCAGACCAACGAACTGGCCCAGTCGCCCGCCCAGAACGACATCGTCACGCCCCAAACCTACGACACCTACGGGCGCGAAACCCTACAATACCTGCCCTACACCATCGCGGCCAACGGCGGCGCGCTCCGCACGGCAGCCCTCACCGAGCAGGCCGCGTTTTACAGCGGCATAGACGGCGGCTTCGGCTACACCGAGCAAGTGCTCGAAAACTCACCCCTCAGCCGCCCAAAAGAAGTGAAACCGCCCGGCTCGCTCTACCGCCAGCACCCCGGCACCACCGCCTACGCCACCAACGCCGCCAACGAGGTGCGCAACTTCCGAATCAGCGGTACCAATGTGTGGTTTGCTGCCAACCGCCTCTACAAAATCACCACCACCGACGAAAACGGTGCGCTTACCCACAGTTACAAAGACCGACTTGGCCGCACCCTCATGGTCAATCGCGCCGGTGCCAAAACCTACTACGTCTTCGACGACAACAGCAACCTCTGGGCCGTGATACCGCCCGAAGCCAGCGTCGTGGTCGAAAGCCTCGGCGGATGGACACCCTCTGTTTCGCTCTATCAGGAGCGCATCTACAAGTACAACTACGACCTCAAC
>JAYSUY010000663.1:0-3983 GCA_043718855.1 Saprospiraceae bacterium
AATCAGGCAGCGTTAAATTTTTTGACCGTAGGACACCGCTACGCCCAAAAAATTTGCCTTGCCTGATTTCAAAATCCAAGACTTCCAGCCTCAGCACGATTTTTCGGATAGGCTCTAAGCATCAATCAGGGCAAATGCACCAAATTTGGGAATTGGGTTTGAAGGCCGTGCTGAAGCCCCAGCGGGGCGCAGCATGGGTAGACAGATTGCCCCCAGAAGATTTTAGCCCCAGCGGGGCGTAGCAGACACCTGTTTTTGCTGCGCCCCGCTGGGGCTGGTGGGCTGTCGTTGGCACATTTCTACCCATGCTACGCCCCGCTGGGGCTTCCAGATTTTGATGCGTTTGCCCCAATGATCAATGATAATTAATGACGAAATGACGCTATGGCAATACTGACGAACTTCCTGCTGCGAAAATTCCTGTTTCAACCCACCCGACTCGCTCCCGAGGCTGTGTTTCGGTTCGATGCGCCGTTCGAGGAACTGTGGTTGGATACACCCGATGGCGAGCTGCTCAATGCCCTGTTTTTCCCAACACCCGTGCAGCCATCTCGTGGTGCGGTGCTGTATTTTCATGGCAACCGCGACAACCTGCAACGCTGGGGCGCGATGCACAGCGCATTCACAGCACTGGGCTACGACTTCCTCGTGCCAGACTACCGGGGCTACGGCAAAAGCAGTGGCGAACCAGATGAACAGCGTTTTTATGAGGACAGTCAACTGATTTTCAATTGGTTGGCGCAGCGTTGCCCGCCAGAGCGCATTGTGCTGTACGGTCGTTCGCTGGGGTCGGGCGTGGCCTGCTGGCTGGCGGCGCGACTGTCTGTGCGGATGCTGATCCTCGAAACGCCGTTCGACAGCATCCCCAGTTTGATGGCGACTCACTTGCGGCTGGAGCAAATGTCGTTCGAACCTCAACTGCTGTTTCCCAACGATGCCCACTTGAGGCAAGCCACCATGCCCGTCCTGATTTTTCACGGTACTCGCGACCGGGTGGTACCTTACGCCTGCGCCGCCAACCTGAAAACCACCCTCAAGCCTGGCGACGAGTTTGTCACCATCGAAGGCGGCTCACACAACAACCTCGACACTTTCGATTTGTATCGCGAGCGGCTGAGGCACTGGCTGGGTAATTAATGTGGTCAATGTGTTGAAAATGTGGTCAATGTGACCATACGCTTGAGATTCGCACCGAAGTTTTGATGCCCCCACATTGACCACATTGACCACATTTTTAACACATTGACCACATTTTACCCATGCTTGTCCTCCTCCACGGTTTTTGCGAAGACTCCTCTGTCTGGAGTGAATTGCTGTCCCACCTTTCCGGTGCGCCCACCCTATGCCTCGATCTGCCAGGCTTCGGCAACGCCCCTACTCCCGCTTCTGCTGGCATGGAGGGCTATGCCCAGGCTGTACACGATGCATTGGATGCGGCAGGTGTCGGGAAATGTGTGCTGGTGGGCCACTCGATGGGCGGCTACGCGGCTCTGGAATTTGCCGCTCGCTGGCCGGAGCGATTGGCTGGGATTGGGCTTTTTCACTCGCACCCCTACGCTGATCCGCCCGAACGCTTGGCTGCGCGGCTGCGGGGTATCGAGATGTTGCGCAGCGGAAAAAAGGATTTGTATGTGACGCAGTTGTTCCCCGGCCTGTTTGCCCCGGCCTTCGCAGCGGCGCACCATGAGGTAGTCAATGCGCTGATTTTCAACGGAAAAAAGCAGACTACGGAGGGGATAATCGCTGCACTGGAAGGTATGATGCATCGGCGCGACCATCAGGATACGCTCCGAAATTTGACCTGCCCAGTGCAGTTCGTGCTCGGTACCGAGGATGCGCTGGTGCCGCTGGACTTGGGCCTTCCATCGGCCAGTTTGCCCAGCCAAGCGGATGTGCGGGTGTTGCCGGGCGTGGGCCACATGGCCATGTTTGAGGCGACGGAAGTGGCGGCACAGGCGGTGAGGGAGTTTTGGAAAAGAACTATGAATGACGAACTATGAACGAGCGACTTACCACTTACCTTCGCACCACAAAACAGCCGCCGCTCATGCGCCACTTGCCCAACTTGCTTACGCTCACCAACCTATTCTGCGGGTGCTGTGCGCTGCTGTACACCGTGTACCTCGACCCCGTGACGGCGGCTTGGTTCACGCTCGCCTCGTTCGTCTGCGACTACGCTGATGGGATGGCTGCACGGGCATTGGGGGTTAGTTCGCCGCTGGGCAAGGAGTTGGATTCGCTGGCGGATGTGGTGAGTTTCGGGGTGGTGCCGGGGGCCATGCTGTACCAGTTGCTGGTCAACTGCACGATGGAAGGCCCGGTTGGTCATGTGGTGACAGCGGCTTTGCCCGCCTTCATCCTCGCTGCATTTTCTGGTCTGCGCCTCGCTCGCTTCAATTTGGACACTCGGCAGACCAGTTATTTCATCGGGCTCAGCACCCCTGCCTGTACGGTGTTTGTGTTGGGGCTGACACTGACTGTACACAACAACAGCCTTGGTGCCGCGGCAGAATTGATCCAAAATCCTTGGCTGCTCTACGGTTTGGTGGCCCTGCTCTCGTGGCTGCTCAATGCAGAGATACCGATGTTCGGTATGAAAATCAAGCGCTTTGATCTGCGGAGCAACGCGTTTAACTTGGCCTTCGTGGGCTTGTTTTTGTTGCTGCTTTATCTATTCAACGCATTGGCATTTTCGCTCATCATCCTGATTTACATTGCATTGTCGATCATTTTTAAAAATAAGGTAGTGGCGGCATAGCCGCTGCCTCACTCTCACTTTTACCCGCCGAAGCCTAGGCATAGGCGGGCATCACAACTGCTTTTTGCATGAAATTTATTGCTGAAATTGACATCATGCCTCACCGCGAACTGCTCGACCCACAGGGTAAAACGGTGGTCAACAACATGAAACACCTTGACCTCACCGGCATTCAGGATGTGCGCATCGGTCGCCACGTCAGCATGACTCTGGAGGCTGCCGACGAATCGCATGCTCGCCAAAAGGTGGACACTGCTTGCCAAAAACTGCTTGCCAACCTCATCATGGAAACCTACAAGTACGAGTTGCATAGATCGTAAGTACCATGACACAAATGTCTCGCAAAGGCGCAGAGACGCAAAGTTTTAATTATGAATGCTTTATGCCTCTAAGAGATAACCTAACTAGTAGCGAGATACTTAGCCACTCTTGTTATCGACCATTATTTTCCCTCCAACACGCTCTACCACATGGCACAACTCTCTCCTTCCGCATTCTCTACACACGCCGTTACTGTTTTTTCCAGCGCGGCAGAGATCGATCTGTTTTTCAAATCCCGCACTGGTCTCGATTTCATCGACTGGTTCAACGAGCGATTGGCTCGAAAAGGCACGTTCGCTGACCGCCGCATCAACCCCGATCCTGGTGAACAGATGCTGGACGTGAAACGTGAGTTCATTGAGTTTTGGAACAACATTCCCATCATTTACAAGAAACAGAGCATTACGCTTTTTGATTTTACAGCACTGATGTGCATCGCCATCAACGAGCAGGGCGGACGGTTCCGCTCGCGTACGGAGACGTGCGGGCGAGGTGTGAAAGACAGTCTGGGCCGCCGCCGCGAGGGGCTTTCCTATGCTTTTGACTTTATTTCAAAAACGGGAAAAAGGTCGTATAATATGCTGGAGGGCAACCGCACCGCACACGCCTGTTTTTCTGACCCTGTGTTTTGCAAAGCCCACGGCGATCTGGGGCTGGCTGACCGGCTGTCGGCAGCAACAAATCCGACCATCCTCAGCGAGGCTTGGAAAGGTAATCTGTATCCGTTTGAAGAATTTCCGGTAGTGGAAGACTTGGCACAAACGGGTTTTGTGATGCAGGCCGATTTTTACAAATTCAGGGGGCGAGGCCCCATCCAGGTCACTGGGCGGGCACCATACCGAAAAATGGTAGAATTCATCAAGGCTTACACCGGGCCGAATCCTGTGCTGTTGCACTTCAAGTC
>JAYSUY010000664.1:0-11538 GCA_043718855.1 Saprospiraceae bacterium
CGCCAACTCGAAGACTTTGAAAGACCGCTACTGCGAGCAGGCGGGCGGCACCAACGCTTCGGCCATCTTCTGCGGCGGCAACTACCTCAAAATGGTCTCGTGGAGCCTGCGCCTTAACTTGGGCGACCCAGTGGAAACGCTGACGAATGTCGTCAGGTAAACTAACAACTAAGAACCAACAACTGACAACTAATGGCATGATCCTCAACACCCTGCGCCTCGCCAACTACAAGCAGTACGCCACGCTCTCGCTCGACTTCCGCGAAGGGCTGGTGGGCGTGATTGGCAAAAATGGGGCGGGCAAATCCACCATTTTCGATGCCATCCTGTACTGCCTTTTCGGGCGCGACGAGAGCAACAAGGCCCTCGTGCGCAGCAGTTTTGCCGACCCGAAAGCCAACGTAGAGTTGCAGTTGGATTTCAGCATTGGCGAGGTGGGCTACCGGGTGCGACGCGAGTTTCGGGGCAAGGCCATGGCCGTCGGGGCCGAACTGTTCAAAAACGATGTGATGGTGGCGAAGGGCGTTTCGGCGGTGAACGATGAATTAGTGAAGGTGCTGCACATGGAGCGCGATGCCTTCAAGCGCTCCGTTTTTTCCGGCCAGAAAGAACTCTCCGAACTCAGCGACAGCACGGGCGAAGCCCGCAAGCGCATGGTGCGCCGTATGCTGGGCCTCGACACACTCGACGAGGTGCAGACCCGCGTGAACGCCGATATCCGCGACCTCAGCAGCCAAGTGGCCGGCCAGCGACAAAACCTGCTGGCTGACGAGGCCCTCGAAACCCTGCGGGGCGAAATGGCCGAGCGGGAACAAGCGCTGGCAGCCAACCAGTTGGCCCTCGCTGTGCAAGCGGCCCAACTCAAAACGTTAGAGGAAAAATACCGCACGGAGCGGCAAAAATTTGACGAAGAAGAGCAGCGGGCGAAACGCTACCATGCCTTGCAGCGCGAACTGGCGCAGGTGCAGGAGCGGCTGGCGGGGCTGTCCGGGCTGTACGTGCAGCAAGAAAATTTAGAGAAAAAAATCGGCGGCTTGCAGCAGCAGCAAGCCCAACTCGCCGAAACGCGGGGCGAGTTCGCGGGCTTCGAGGCAGCGCAAAAAACCTTCGCCCAACTCGACGCGCAGCGGCAGCGGCAACTCAACCGCGACACCTACACTTCCCAAATCCAGACCCTGCAAGCCCCCATCCGACAGAGCCGCGACAAACTCGCCGCCTTCGACTCTGCCCTGCTGGAGCAGGAAAACGTGGAGATTGCGCTGCGCGAAAAACAGGCTGACATCGAAAAACTCAACCAGCAGCGCGAAGCGAAAGTGGCCGAAATGAAGGCCATCGAAGCCAACATCAGCGCCCTGCAAGAGCGGGTGAGCGACCGCCGCGCCAAGATGGCCCAACTCGAAGCCATCGGACGCGGCGGCGAGTGCCCCACCTGTTTTCAGCCCGTGCTGGATGCCTACGACTCGGTGCTGAGCCAACTTGACCACGAGATTTCCAACATCCAGACCACCGAAAAAGCCGCGCTGGAGCGGCAGTTGGCCGAAGTCATAGAAGTCGGTAAGGGCCTGCGCAGCCAGCGCGACGAGGCCGAAAAGGTGGCCCAAACTCACCGCGCCGAACTGGCCCGCTTGGGCGAAATGGCCCGCCAGCGCCACGCCGAATCGGACAACCTGAGAAAACTCGACACCGAGGTGGCCCGCCTCCAGGTCATCCTGCGGGAAATCGGCGAGACGCAGTTCGACGAAGCGGCCTACCAAGTTTTGAAGGCCAAACTGCTGGCGCAGGAGCCGCGCTACCGGGAGTTTTTGAGCCAAGAAAACTATGTGGCCCGCGAACTGCCCACTGCACTGGCCGCGCTAAAAATCGCCGATGCCGCCGCCGCCGAAGCCACCGCAAAAACCGCCGCGCTGACCGCCGACCTCGCTGATGTGGGCTACGACGCGGCCCGATACGAGGCTGCCAAACAAGTGGTTACGGGTTTCAACGAGACGCTCTCGGCGCAGTCCGAGCGGGTGCGGGCTTTGGAAAAAACGGGCTTTGAACTGCAAAACGAGCAGTCGCGGGCCGCCGAAAAACTTCACGCCAACGAGCGCATACTGGCCCAGATCAGTGGCAAGATCGAAGAGATCGACCTGCTGCGCAAACTCGCCGAGATGCTCGGCCTGTTCAAGACCGAGATACTCGAAAAGGTCAGCCCCGGCATCAGCCGCGAGGCCAGCGAACTGTTCAGCCGCATCACGAAGGGCAAGTACGAGGGCATTCGGGTGGACGAAAATTTCGACTTCGCTATCGCCGACGGCGGGCAGTTTTACCCCATCGAACGATTCAGCGGCGGCGAGGTGGACTTAGCCAACTTCTGCCTGCGCATCGCCATCACGAAGGCCATCATGGAACTGAGCGGCACGGGGCAGCGGCTCGAGTTTTTGGCCTTCGACGAAATCTTCGGCAGCCAAGACGAGGAGCGCCGGCTTGAAATGATGCTGGCACTCAACTACTTGCAGGAGCAGTTCCGGCAGATTTACATCGTGTCTCACATCGAAAGTTTGAAGGACTACTTCCCGCATTTGCTGGAGGTGCAGGCGGCGGAGGAGGGGAGCGCGGTGGTGTGGCGGTAGTCCAAAATCAAACCATGACCTCTTCCAAGTCGATAAAGACACCCTGCAAATGTCCGAAATCCTTGTCCGTCGTGAGTAGGCGCAAACTTGCAGCGGCAGCAGTAGCGGCAATCCAAAGGTCGTTTTTGCTCATGTTCCGGGCAGTGACCCCAAGCGGTTTTCCGGGAAGCATTCCTTGGCTGAATGCATCAATCTCTGCGTACAATTGGAGTACCTCTTCGACATAAATATCGGCGATGACCAATTGGCCGAGCAACTCATCCAAGCGTTGCATACGGCGCACGCCCCAACGGTTGCGGATGGCAAGGGAGCGGATTTCACCGATGGTGACGACTGAAATCACAGGGATATTATTTGCGCCCAGCGGGTCAAACTGCTGGTCAATGCGAGCGCTCTTGCCATTGTCGCGCAAGTAAATGAGCAAGATGTTGGTGTCGAGCAGGTACCTCATATAGCAGCCAGCAGTTGTTCAAGCGGCTCCCGAATGTTGATTTTTTGTACCAGCCGATCAAACTTGACGCGGTCAACCCCTTTGAACCGCTGCTTCAGGATGAGCGCGTCAATGTCCAACTTCTTGGGCATCGGTCGGGCAAGGCGGTGCAAAATATCAGCAGGGTTGGCTGACTCGCGGGGCATCAGTATCTGCTCCAACTGACGGAGCATATCCTCGTTGGACAGTGCGGAAATCCGACTGATCAAGGTAACTTTTAAGGCATCAATGCTCTGGTTGGCAGTCATGTGGCGTGTTTTTTAAACGCCCAAAATTAGGGCAATTTTCTCGTTCTGAAGCGAAACCTCCGGCAAGCGAAACAGGATTTTGCTGCACAACATCAAAACCCCGAGTCATCCACCCCGTCCAAAAACCGCCTGATTTTTCCCACCACACTTTCCACACAGCCGTCGTCGAAGGGCGAGCGCAGGTTGGCCAGTTCCACCAGACCGAGGAAGGAGCGGCTGCCCCCGGCTTGGCAGAGGCGCAGGTAATCCTGCCATGCACCGGCGTGGTCATACTGATCCTTCGTCCAGAACTGGAAAGCACAGATTTGCGCCAGCGCGTAGTCGATATAGTAGAAGGGCGAGTTGTAGATGTGTCCCTGTTTTTGCCAGAAACGGCCCGCTTCTAAGTAGGCGTTGCCGTCGTAGTCGCGGTGCGGCAGGTAGGTTTTTTCGAGCGAAATCCAGACGGCGTTGCGCTCCTCCGGGGTCATGTCGGGGCGTTCGTAAAGGATGTGCTGGAACTCGTCCACCGCCACCCCGTAGGGCAAAAACTGGATGGCCCCGGCCAAGTGCATGAAATAATACTTCTGGGTCTCGTCGCCGAAAAAGAGCGGCATCCAGGGCCAGGTGAAAAACTCCATGCTCATGGAGTGGATTTCGGCGGCGTCGTTGGTGGGCCAGTGGTACTCCTCGAAGGGGAAATGGCTGCTGCTCCACACCTGGAAAGCGTGGCCCACCTCGTGGGTCAGCACGTCAATGTCGCCACTCGTGCCGTTGAAATTGGAGAAAATGTAGGGTGCCTCAAATTTGCCCAGATAAGTACAGTAGCCGCCGGGCAATTTGCCGTCGCGGTTCACGAGGTCCATCAGGTGGGTGTCCTGCATTTTCTGGAAAAACTGGTCGGTTTCGGGCGAGAGCTCCTGGTACATCTGGGCCGCCTTGCCCACCACCTCGTCGGGCGTGCCGATAGGCTTGGGGTTGCCCGATGAAAATTTGTATTCCTCGTCGTAGAACTTGAGTTTTTCCAGACCCAAGCGGCGGCGCTGCCGCTCATACAGTTCGGTGGCCAGCGGCACGATGAGTTCGCGCACCTGGCGGCGGAAATTGGCTACCATCACCGGGGTGTAGTCCGAGCGGCGCATCCGGGCGTAGCCCACTTCCACAAAATTTTGGAAACCCAACTGCTGGGCGATGCGGTGGCGGGTCTGCACCATGTCGTCAAAAATGCGCTCCATCTGGGCGGTTTTTTCAGCATAAAAACCCCACTTGGCGGTGCTGGCCCGCTGGCGCAGCGAGCGGTCGTCGCTCTGCTCCAGGGCCACCATTCGGCTCAGGTTGTAGGTTTTACCCTCGAACTCGATGCTGGCCTGGGCCTTCATTTTGTTGTACTCCGAGCTCAGCGCGTTCTCCTGCTTCATATCCTCCAAGATGGTAGGCTGAAAGGCTTTCACCGAAAGTTCGGCCAGCCTAAACAGTTGGTTGCCAAATTTTTGCTCCAACGCTTCCCGGAAAGGAGAAGCGAGCAAAGCCCGAAAAAACTGAGTGTTCAGGGCCTCGAAAGCAGGAGCCTGCTGGTCGAAGTAGTCGTTTTCCTCCTCATAAAACTTGTCGGTCATGTTGGCCGTGTGCCGGATGTGGCAGAGGTTGAACATCGTGGAAAACTCCTCGCGCACATCGTTGAGGAGCGTGAGGCCCTGGCTTTGGACGGCAGCGGAGGGCGCATTTTGGAAAGTGTCGAGGAGATGCTCGAAATCTTGGGTGAGTACCGCCATATCGGGGCGGGCGTAGGGGAAAGATTCAAAAGTCATGGATCGGCTTGAAGTTGGAAGATTGGGGGCGAAGTTTGAAAGTTTGAAGTTTGAGGCGGCTATGAACGCAAAAGTAAATCAAAGTGGGTGCAGAATCTGGATTTGTCGGCCAAGCTTGGCTATACGGTTGCAAATCGGTCATCACGTCACCCGCTTGCCGCCCGGCAAGGCTCGGATGAAGGAGACACCGAGGAAAGTCATGCACGTCACCAACCCGATCAGGCTGGTCATCCAGGCAAAGGTGTGGAAGCGGCTGTGCCAGTAGTTGCACTGGCTCCACCAGTCCATCACCCCGATGTGGGCGAAGTAGATGCCGAAACTGGCCGCCGAAAAATCTCGCTCAATGTCGAGCAGCGGGCGGCTGTTGAAGGTGTGCTTGGCGAGCAGAAACCAGCCGATGGCGGCGATGCCCACGTTGGGTGTGAGGTAGTCGTAAAAATACACTTGAAACGGTGCGTCGCCTCGCCCGGCATTGGCCCAGTAACTGCCGAACATGGTGGTGAGGGTGCCAAAGAGGATGAAAAAAGTGGGGAGTTTGAAGTTTGAAGTTTGAAGTTTGAAGTTTGAGAGTTTGAAGTTTGAGAGTTTGAAGTTTGAAGTTTGAAGTTTGAAGTTTGAAGTTTGAGCTGTCTCCGCGCTCTTGTTCGTCACAACCTCCGGCGACCGAGAGGGCGTTTCGGGAACTTCAAACTTCAAACTTTCAAACTTCAAACTCCTTTCGGGAACTTCAAACTTCAAACTTCCTGGCTCTGCGTCTCGGAACTTCAAACTTCGAACTTCAAACTTCAAACTTCTACTCCCCAAATAATACCCCAGCACGAAGTACCCGCAGTTGTTGGTGAAGAGCTCGAAGTAAATGCCGTTGCCCACGCCGTAGAACGTCCAGGCGATCTTCATGCCCCAGGTACAGAAGGCGCACATCACGAAGAAGTAAAGAAAATCGCGGTCGGTGGCCGTGCGCACCCAGGGGCGGAGGATGGGATAAATCAGGTACAGCCCGATGATGAGGTAGATGAACCAGAGGTGAACGTGTACCGGCCCAGTGAATACGCCCAGCAAAGCGTCCTTCAAAGTGGCTGGCGCGCCCAGCCGGATGTGGTTGTAAATCGAATAGACCGCCATCCAGAACAGGGCCGGCACCACCACCCGGCTGAAGCGGCGTTTCAGGAAATCGCCCAAGTCGTAGTCTTTTCCCAACAGTAAAAAGCCGCTCAGCATCACGAACAGCGGCACACCGGCCCGCGTCAGCGAGTTCCAGAAATTGCCGTACCACCACCACCAGGTATTTTGGTCGGGAAAGCCGTGTGCCACCGGGGCGGCCACGTGGATGCCGATGACCATCACCGTTGCCAAGTTGCGTAGGCGGTCGGGCCAGTACAGCAGTTGGCTTGCCGAAACCGTTGCAGAAGATTGCTCTTTTTCCATAGTTGTTAACGTGCGACAATATCCGCACAGACAGGCGAGACGAACAAGTGGATGCCTTGATTCTTGCAAGGTGGCTTTATCTTTGCGTCAACCCCACCCCCGACCCCTCCGCGCGGCTTACACCAAGACTTTCCTTCTGTCTCAGTGTATGCTTCGGTGTATGTGGTGCCTCCCCTCCCGTTGGGGGAGGGGTCGGGGGTGGGGTTGCACTTTTAATACCCATCATGTTATGTACTCGACGCTCTTACCCGATGCTGCCTCCCGCACAACCGGACGTGTCCACCCTGTTATGCTTACTTTCGATTTGTTTACTCCTAACGACGATGTGCGCCCCGTTTTCCTGACCGGCAATTTTAATGACTGGACGACTCGCGACGAACGGTTTAAAATGCTGAAAGTCAAGGATGGACATTACCAATACACCTTCGACAGCATCCTGCCCAGCCATACTCCACTGGAATACAAGTATGTGAAAGGCGGCTGGGAAGCGGAGGAACTGGGCCTTGATGGCCACCCCTCTACCAACCGCCGCATGAACGTGCCGAGCGGCAAAGTGAGCGACGTGGTGCCGCAATGGAAGCAGCACGGCGGCTGGTACGACCCCCGGTTTTACCCCGACATCCAGATCGTGTCGAAGCGGTTTAACGCCCCCCAACTGCGCAGCCGCCGCCGCATCTCGGTGTTACTGCCTTGGGACTACGCCACTTCCCTTGATCGCCGATACCCAGTGCTGTACCTGCAAGACGGCCAGAATTTGTTTGAGAATGATGCCCCCTTCGGCACTTGGGGCGTAGACAAACAACTCGCTGGGCTGGCCCAACAGGGCAAGGGCGGGTTCATCGTGGTGGCCATTGATCACGGCGGGCGCGAGCGCATCAAGGAGTTTTCGCCCTACGACTCCCAGAAATGGGGCGAGGGGCTGGGCCGCGACTACGCCCAGTTTTTGGCCGAAACGCTCAAGCCGCACATGGACAAGCAGTTCCGCACCCTGCCCGACCGCGCCCACACGGCCATCGGCGGTAGCAGCATGGGTGGCCTCATCAGCATCTATGCCGGGCTGATGTTCCCCGACGTGTTTTCCAAGTTCATGATTTTTTCGCCCTCGCTCTGGGTGTCGCCCAAGTTGTACTTCGAGCCAGTCCATTTTTCCAAAATCGCCTCCACGAAGATTTACCTTTACGCGGGCGGCAAGGAAGGCGCAGCCATGGTAGCCAACGCTAACCGACTGAAAGACAACATGGAACGGCGTGGCTACGACCCTGCCAAACTACAATTCAAACTCGAAGTGGACCCCGACGGACGGCACAACGAGAGCCGATGGGGGCAGGAATTCCCGAAGGCGGCGGAGTGGCTGTTTTTAGGGAACGATGAACTATAAACGATGAGAGGCTCAAATCGCTAAATTACAATGATCGGAGGTGGTATTTCGCTTTCCTTCTTTGTTTTTCACTTGTTCCCAGCAACCAAGAACCAGCAACCAACAACTATTTATGCAACCAACTCTACTGATACTCGCTGCCGGCATCGGCAGCCGCTACGGGGGCCTGAAACAGGTAGACGGCATGGGGCCGGGCGGCGAGGCCATTCTCGAATTTTCGATTTTTGACGCTATACAAGCGGGCTTCGGCAAGGTCGTTTTTGTGATTCGGAAAGATATAGAAGCCGCGTTCCGTGAAAAAGTGGGCAGCCGCGTGGAGCCGCACATCCACGTCGAGTACGCCTTTCAGGAAATGGATACAGAACTTGGCTGGCTGCCCACCGTGCCGCCACGCGAAAAACCTTGGGGTACGGGCCATGCCCTGCTCTCGGCCCGCGAACATCTCACAGAGCCGTTCGTCGCCATCAATGCCGACGATTTTTATGGTGCAGATGCTTTCCGAACCATCGCCACGTTTCTGCGGGAAGAATGCTCGCCGACACGCGCAGGCATGGTGGCCTACCAGTTGGGCAACACGCTGTCGGAGAACGGCACCGTGTCGCGGGGCGTGTGTTCGGTGAATGCCGACGGTTTTCTCCACGAAGTGGTGGAAACCCACAAAATCGAACGGTTTTCTGAGGGCATTGCCTACCCTGATGCCGCTGGTACACGGCAGCCACTGGCCGATGACACACCGGTTTCGATGACTTTTTGGGGCTTTCACCCGGCTGTGCTGGCGGATTTCGAGCAGCAGTTCCGCCAGTTCGTGTTAGACAGCATGGGCAATCCGAAGGTCGAATTTTATATCCCTACGGTGGCTGATGCCCTGCTGAAAGTGGGCAAAATTGATCTCCGCGTGCTGCGCAGCGACAGCCAGTGGCATGGAGTGACTTACCCCGAAGACAAGGAAAAAGTGCAGGCTGCGCTGGCGGGGCTGGTAGAGCAAGGCGTTTATCAGAAGCCGCTGTGGTGAGGTTTATCATTTTACCCGCCGTAGCCGAGGCTACGGCGGGTAAAATGACGAACCGTGACCCATGACACAATTACAACCGATATGTACCACCTCGACATACAAGCCCTCAACCAACAAATTCAGCGCGAAAGCGGATTTGTACAACACCTGCTGACCGAGACCTCCAAGGTCATCGTCGGGCAGGAACAGATGCTCGAACGCCTGCTGATCGGTGTGCTCACGCGGGGACACATCCTGCTCGAAGGGATGCCAGGTTTAGCCAAGACACTGGCGATCAGGACTTTGGCGCAAGCCGTAGATGCCAAGTTCAGCCGCATCCAGTTCACGCCCGATCTGCTTCCCGCCGACGTGACAGGCACAATGATTTACAATCCGGCCAAGTCGGAGTTCACCGTGCGGCGCGGGCCGGTGTTTGCCAACTTCGTGTTGGCCGACGAAATCAACCGCGCCCCGGCGAAGGTGCAGAGCGCCCTGCTCGAAGCCATGCAGGAGCGGCAGGTGACCATCGGCTCAGAGACCTATCCACTCGAAGACCTTTTCCTCGTGCTGGCCACCCAGAATCCGGTGGAGCAGGAAGGCACCTACCCGCTGCCCGAAGCCCAAGCCGACCGCTTCCTGATGAAGGTGAAAATCGGCTACCCGACCCAAGAGCAGGAGCGCGAAGTGGTGCGCCGCAACCTCAGCGGCGAGCATCCGTTGGTACACAAAGTAGTTACAACCAATGAGTTGCTCCGTGCCCGCGAGGTGATGCACGGCATTTACATGGACGAAAAAATAGAGCAGTACATCCTCGACATCGTGTTTGCTACCCGCCAACCCGCCGACTACGGACTGGCTGATTTGGCCCCGCTGCTGAGTTACGGAGCATCGCCCAGAGCCAGCATTGCGCTCGCACAGTGTTCCCGTGCTTTGGCCTTCCTGCGGCAGCGCGGCTATGTGGTGCCCGAGGATGTGCGGGCTATTTGCCCCGATGTGTTGCGCCATCGCTTGGGCCTTACTTACGAGGCCGAGGCCGAAGGGCTGAACGTGGAAGACATCATCGAGCGGGTGTTGAACGCGGTACCTGTGCCGTAAGGCACTGTTTTAAGGTAGTGCTAATGGCGCGCGAACTACAAGCAGGGCTTTCCTATAAAAACCGGACGCTCCCTCTTACAGCAAAATTGTCATGTCGCAACGAAGTGGAGACATGACAATCCCCCAGAAAGAGCCTGTTTGATTTTTATAGAAAAGCCCTAGAACTACAAGTGACGTACCCGAAATCAAAGTCCCCGCCTCCCTTGGCTTTGCTTTTATGCCTTCACCGCACCACGCTCAACTCGCCTTCCCAGCGGCTCCGCTTGCCATCGGCAAATTCTACTTCCGCCGCCCAGATGTACAGCCCTGGCGATGTTCTTTTGCCTTGAAAATGTCCGTCCCAGCCGAGTTGGGCATCGTTAGGCGGAAAGTTGCTGCGCTCAAAAACGAGATTGCCCCAGCGGTCGAACACCCGCAGCGAGCGCAGATGCTTGACGGCTTCGCTGCCGTAGGCCGTGAACCGCTCGTTTTCCCATTCCCCGCTGCCGTCGGGAGCAATGGCGTTGGGGAAATACACGAAGCGGGTTTTGTCCACCGCAATGGACATCGTGTCAGAGGCTGTGCAGTCGTTCCAGTCCGTCACCGTCACCCTGATCAGCGTGGTTTCCAAGATGCTGGCCATCTGCTGTAAGCTGTTCGGGGCGAGAAATGCCTCTGCTGGCTCCCACCGGATGTGCTGCAAGGCCACAGAAGCGGGCGAAACTGTAGCCGTAAGCGGGAAGGGCAAGCCGGGAATCACCAAATGTTCGCCAGCCAGGCCAACCCGCAGCACAGGCGGCTGGCCCACTTCGGCGGTGCTGGTGACTGTGCAACCGTTGGCATCGCGTACGATAGCGGTGTAGGTGCCAACTGGCAAGTTTTCGAAGATGAAACTGGACTGAAAGTGCTGACCATCAATGCTGAACGAAAAAGGTGGCTGCCCACCTTTCACCGATGCGAGTCGGATACGCCCGTCGCTGAGGCCATGACAACTGACCGAATCCGCAGTCGCCAAGACGCTGGTGGGCGCGATGCGGATGAGTGTGATGCTATCGGTACGCGAACATCCGAAGGTATTGGTGAGTGTGAGGGTATAGGTGCCGGGCGCAAGGTTTCCGAGCGTGGGGCCACTACTGCCATCCGACCACTCGAAGTTGAACGAGCCAGGGCCTGTGATGTCGGGCTGGATGCTGCCGGGCGCATCACAAGTGGGGTTTTTACCAGTCAGGCTCAGCGCGATGGGTACAGGGCAAGGCTCTTGGCAAGCCTCGGAAGTGAGCAAACTTTTTCGGGTGCCCTCGGCCACAAGCCGCATCCGCAGACCTTGCCCAGCGGTGAAGCCGGAGTAGCATGACTTGGGCGAGTAGTCCATGAAATTCCAGCCAAAGTCGTCCACATCTTTGTCCAATGGGTTGTTCGGTGAGGAGTCGTAGGCATCAGTATTGCAGGAGTTGGTGGGGCAGGGCACACTGACTGCTTTATCAGGCGGGGTGTCGCATACGCGGTCGCCGTTGGTGAGGCAGTTGGCGTTGA
>JAYSUY010000665.1:0-3978 GCA_043718855.1 Saprospiraceae bacterium
CTACGGGGCCGGTGTGCAAGCCGATGCGGCAGTTGAAGTAGGGGTGGCCAGCGGCTGATTTGCGCTCGTGCATTTCGGCCACAAAATCGCGCATGGCCAGTGCGGTGCGCAATGTGTCGGCGGGAGTGCCAGTGGAGGGGTCGGGCAAGCCGCCGGTGCACATGTAGGCATCGCCCATGGTTTTGATTTTTTCGATGCCAAACTGGGTCGTGATCTCATCGAACCCTCGAAAATATTCGTCCAGCAGTTGCACCAATTGCTCTGGTGTCAGTCGGCCAGCAATGCCTGTAAAGCCTTGAAAATCAGTGCATATCACCGTGACTTGCTCAAAGCGTCGGGCTTCCACACGGTTGTGGGATTTCAATTCTTCGGCCACTGCGGCGGGCAAGATGTTGAGCAGGAGGTCGTCGGAGCGTTTCTTTTCTTTGCGGATCAGCCGATTGACACGCGATTTGTACTTGGAGGCCCGCCACCAGTTGAAGGCGAGTAAACCGACCAGAGCCAACCCAATGATCAAAGCCCATTGCCACAGTCGCTGCTTTTCAATCGTACTTTTTTGCAGGGCCAGTTCGCGGTCTTTTTCGGCCACTTCGTAGCGGGTTTTCAGGTCGTCGAGGGCTACTTTTTGTTCTTGGGAAAAGAGGCTGTCGCGCAGGGTATGGTATTGCGTGGAGGTTTCGTAGGCTTTTTGCCAGTTGCCGACAGCTTGGTAGGCTGTGCTGAGCGACTGGTAGTAGGTGCTTCGGGCAGGTAAGTATTCGATGGAGTCCAGCACCGGATGGAGGGCCAACAAAGTTTGTAGTGCCTTTTCTGGGTGCTTGTTGTCGAGATGTATCTGGGAAACATAACTGGCGGTAAAAGCCAAGTTGGCATAGTTGCCCACCCTGCGCGACGTAGCCATACTTTGCTCAAACCAATCCATGGCTTCTGCATATTTTTTTTGTTTCAAAGCCATCTCCCCCAAGTTGCTTTGCACGGAAGACACCAGCGGTACTTCACCCGATTTTTCGTAAATCTCCAGTGCTCGGATCAAGTGTTTTTCTGACTGAACATAGTCTTTCTGCATCCCATAAAAAATCCCCAGCGATTCGTGGCACAGTGCCTCGGCACCGACATTTCCAGTTTTTTGACTGATTTCCAATCCCTTGTGAAAAAATAGAGCGGCCTGCTCGTTGTTGTTTTGCTCTTCTTCGAGTATCCCCATGTTGTTGTAGAGATAGCCGAGGCCTTTTTCTTTTCCCAGTTTCTTAGCCAGTCGAAGCGCAGTTTGGTAGGCCGTCCAAGCATCGTCTTTTCGCCCCATATCTGCGTAGCAGCGACCGAGGTTGGTTAAAGTGTTGAGCAGTCGGCTGGAGTCCGTGCCGCTGCGCAGTGCCATCACCTGCTCGTAATAGCCGCTGGCTGTTTTCACGTCTCCTCGTTTGAAATGACGCAGGGCCATTCTTTCGGTCGAATCGGCCAGTGTCTGCTTGTCTTGAGCCAGCAAATGCTGGCTGCTGAACAGGAGCAACATCAAGATAAGCAACGAGATATGCCGAAATGCCATAGTCAAAATAGTGTTTGTTGTGTTTGAAAAGGCATTTGGATGGGGAGTTAGCGAGCCACTTATGCCACTCGCCCAAAGGCTCGAAGCAGTGCGGTCAGCGCTCAAAGCGCAATTAATGGATGACCTTGCCTCGGCCCTGAAAAGCCTGCAAGGTCTGTTGCCTGAAAACTTGGAGAAGCACGGTATGGTCATCGCCCTGCTCGTGCCTCAACAGCAACAAAACCGTCTTCCCAAATTTGTACCTTGTATTCCATCATCGTTCCTTATCGGGCAAAGTACATCTCAATCTTGCCTTTGCCTTTCACCTCCATCTCTCCTCGGTGTTCAAACTGAAACTCCGACCCGTCGGCCAAGAGTTGCCGGGTGGTGCCCGAAATGTTGACTTCGCCCACCGCGCCGTACTGCTCCATACGGGTGGCGGTGTTTACGGTATCGCCCCAAATATCGTAGACAAATTTTTTCTGCCCGACAATGCCCGCCACTACGGGGCCGGTATGCAGACCGATGCGGCAGTTGAAGTAAGGCTGGTCAGCAGCGGATTTGCGCTCGCGTATTTCGGCTACAAAATGGCGCATGGCCAGTGCGGTGCGCAGCGTATCGGCGGGAGTGCCTATGGCGGGGTCGGGCAAGCCGCCCGTGCACATGTAAGCGTCGCCCATGGTTTTAATTTTTTCGATGCCGAAGCGGGTGGTGATCTCATCAAACCCTCGAAAATATTCGTCCAGCAGTTGCACCAGCTGCTCAGGTGTCAGCCGACCCGCGATGCCCGTAAAATCCTGAAAATCAGTACAAATTACCGTGACCTGCTCAAATCGGCGGGCTTCCACTCGGTTGTTGGCTTTCAACTCTTCGGCCACTGCGGCGGGCAAGATGTTGAGCAAAAGGTCGTCGGAACGCTTCTGTTCCCTGCGGATCACCCGGTTCACACGCGACTTGTAACGGGAAGCCCGCCACCAGTTGAAAGCCAACAAACCGACCAACATCAAGCCGATGGCCAAGGCCCACTGCCATTGCCGCTGCCGATCAATCGTGCTTTTTTGCAGGGCCAGTTCGCGGTCTTTTTCGGCCACTTCGTAGCGGGTTTTCAAGTCGTCTAAGGCTATTTTTTGCTCTTGGGAAAAGAGGCTGTCGCGCAGGGTATGGTATTCGACGGAAGCTTCGTATGCTTTTTGCCAGTTGCCGACAGCTTTGTAGGCCATGCTGAGCATCTGATAGTAATTGCTTCGGGTGAATATCTGTTCGATAGAGTCTAGCACGGGCTTTAAATCTTGCAGAGTTTGCAATGCTTTCTCGGGTTGCTTATGGTCCAGATACATCTGCGCTATGTTGCTGGTAGCCAATGCTGTATTAAAATATGTGCCGGTACTGCGAGATGTCACGATGCATTGCTCATACCAATCTTTTGCCTCTTCGTCTTTTTTTTGCGCGGATGCAAGCACCCCCAAGGCATTTTGTATACCTGACACCATCTGTACGTTTCCCGATTTCTCGAAAATTTCAAGCGCCCGCATTAGATGTTTTTCTGATTGAGCATAGTTTTTCTGCGAAGTATAGAAGATTCCCAACCCTTCGTGGCACATTGCCTCTACTTTAAGGCTCCCAGATTTTTGGCTAATGTCCAACCCTTTTTGATAGAAATCTTCTGCTTCTTCCGGATTGCCACGATCCTCTTCGAGTATCCCCATATTGTTGTAGAGGTGGGCCAGAATAATATCTTTCTTAAATTTCAGGGCTAATCGGAGGGCAATTTGATAAACAGCCCAAGCGTCGTCTTGCCGCCCCATGTCCGCATAGCAGCGGCCTAGGCTTGTAAAAGTGTTGACCAGTCGGCTGGAGTCCGTGTCGCTGCGCAGTGCGACCACCTGCTCGAGATAGCCGCTTGCGGTTTTTACATCGCCTCTCGTGTAATGGCGCATGGCTTTTTTGTAAGTCGAATCCGCCAGCACTTCCTTGTCTTGGCCAAACAAGCGGGTGCTGCTCAGCACGAACAACATCAAGATAAACAATGAAATACACCGAAATTCCATAGTCAGAATAGTGTTTGTTGTGTTGGGAAAGGCATTTGGATGGGGAGCAGAAATCACACAAAAACGCACTCACTCCCCCTGAAACTTCGCGGCGTTATCCGCAATCGTCAGTGCCTCGATCAGCCCTTCCAACTCGCCTTCAATCACCCGGTCGAGGTTGTAGTTTTTGTTGTCGCCCTCCAAGCGGTGGTCGGTCACGCGGTTTTGGGGCCAGTTGTAAGTGCGTATTTTTTCCGAGCGGTCGCCGGAGCCGACGAGGCTGCGCCGGGCCGAGGCGATGGACGACTGGTGCTGATGCACTTGCGCATCCTTGATCTGCTGGATGAGGCGACCCATAGCGATGTCACGGTTTTTATGCTGCGAGCGGCTTTCGGTACTTTCTGCCACTACGCCGGTGGGTATGTG
>JAYSUY010000666.1:0-11527 GCA_043718855.1 Saprospiraceae bacterium
AGGCTTTTTCAAAATGTCTTCGTAGTTCATCAATTCTTTGTTTTTCTCCCCGCACATGCAGGAGCGTCAATTTAAATACTTTTTCCTCATAAGGTCTAAGTCAATCGTGGCCCAGAGCAGCAAATCTTCAGGCGAAATGTTGTCTCCCTTCCTCAGTGCTTTTTGATAAGCAGAAAGTTCAATAATACAAGCATCGGCCTGAAGGATATGTTCTGCGAAGTGCCGCTTGATTCTGTCTGCTCTGAAAATAATTGGCGCTGAGGTGGAGTCAAACTGGGGTCATAAATGTAGGCTGGCAGCAAGTGGTTTGCCTTCATCTCATTGCACTTTTGGCAGGTAGCGACCAAGTTGAAGTAACTGATTTGAATTTCCGGGAAGCGGCTTTGAGGCAAAAAGTGATCTAGCGTAGCTGGGTGCCTTTTCCCTTTAGGCATCCCCAACCTTCGCTCACAAAATGGGCAAAGGCAGCCTTGCTCGTTCAGGAGGACATAAAGGGCTTTATCTTTTCGCGCCTCATCTGCCATCAGCTGGTCGTAGGTATTGGCCCCAGTAAGGCCAGCGACTGCTTCCACGAACAAGTCGGACACATTCAGATTTTTTTTGAAAGAAAGCATAGCGGAAGATCGGTGGTTTAGAAAAGGCTCAAAAGGGTATCTGCTTTTGCTAATTCGGCGTCTTCCCCACCGAGGTCCTTGTCCAAAATGGTTCTGAGCGCCAATGCTTGGGGTTGCTCTCCTTCCCCTAACTGTATCAGCCTAAAGTATTCATCTAACTTTTCTGTGACTTCTGGCAGTCGGCTCCTCCCGCCCATCGCGCTCCTGATGAGGTAGGAAGCGTCTTTGCCGTATGTCCCGCCTTCTACTTTGACCAACTGCTTGTCCTTCAGAGCATAAACCCCATGCTCATTCCCGACGGAGCCTATCACTATCGGGCTGTGCGTGGTCAGGAAAAACTGTATTTTGGGAAAAAGGCGGTGGAGCAAGCCCACTGCTTTTTGCTGCAAACCGGGGTGCAAGTGCAATTCTATTTCGTCAATCATCACAATCCCATTGGTTTCGGCAGCCGCGTTTTTGCCCAGAAAAGGGTTGAGCATATAGGCCCGCCAAGTCATTTCGAGCAGCAGCCAAAGGAGGTTCCGCTCACCGTCGCTCAAAAAGGATTCGTGCAAAACGGTGTCGCTCTTTACAGAGATGTAAAGCCCATCTGGCTGCTCCGACTGATTGCCGTTCAGAGAGGGCTTGTAGTAAAAAGAATCTGTAGCCTCTGGGAAGACCTCTTTGATCATTTCCCGCATCAGTTCCAGCCCTTCGTCCACCTCATCTATGCCGATCTGCTTGTTCTGGCTGACCCATTGCTCGCGGTCGCCGTACCACATTTGAATAAATCTTTGGGTATTGGTGTCGTTTAGGCCGTTGTAGTAGCCGCGATAGCGACCGATAGGCTCGGCCCCTTCTCGAGGGGATTTGCGCTGATTAGAAAGACGCGATGAAGAAAAGTAAGCAATTAAGGGCAGTGCCTTCTCTGCTCCATTCTGTACATCTTTTTCTGCTTGCTCCGACAAAGCCGTGATCTCCTTCGCTTTTGCGAAAGTGGTCCCTCCACTGACAGAATGCTGCTCCCGGGTCCAATTCAAGCCCTCCCTCCCATACACATCGCCAGTGGCTGTCACGACTACCGGGAATTGGTGCTGGGGGAGCCTCTGCTTCAGCTCAACTCGGATTTCGTCTTCTTCGATAACGCGATTTTTTACGCCAGACATCTTCAACCAAAAAGTACCCGCAGCGACAGACAGCCCTTTCAAAAGTGAGGTTTTGCCAGCACCATTGATCCCGATGATCAGGTTGATGCCCTCCGAGAACTCAGCATCGAAGGATTTGAAGCACTTGAAGTTTTCGAGGTGCAATTTTTTGATGACCATAAGTTCCAAATTTAGAGGCAATGATAAATAGTTTGGCGCAGGTTACCCCTCACTCCACCACGATCTCATCCAAAAACAGCCACGCTCCCTCACCTTCGCCCGCCGCGCCTTTGGGGATCACCCCGTAGGTGGTCGCCACGAGTTTCAGGTAGCGGTATTTGGCGGCTTTGAATTCCAACTTCACATCCTCCACTGAGATGTCGGTCAGTTTGTCCGCCGCAATGTCCTGCTTCGTGAGGGACACGAATTTTTTGCCATCGGCAGAGCCGAACACCTCCACTGCTCTGGGTGGGTAAATCCACGACACCCGGCTGTTGACGAAGCGGGTACTGATGCGGCTGAACTCGGTCGGAATGCCGAAGTCGATCACGGGGTCCATGTCGTGGTTGACGAGGCCGACCCAGGCACCCCAAGTTTTGATGTTGCCCACCACGCCGTTGGTGAGGCCGTGCTGCTCGCCGCCGGTGTACTTGTCGGGTGTGCGGGGCATTTTGTAAGGTTTGCCGCTGGCTTTGTGTACGAGATAATCGACGCTTTTCACCTTGCCCATCGGCTTGCCGCCCAGCATCACCACCGCTTTTAGCGTGGTATTTTGCGTGATGGCGATGGGCGCGGTGTACATCTTGGCTTTGGTGCCAGGCTCCTTGCCGTCGGTGGTGAAAAATATTTTGGAGAGCGGGTCTGTGGTCGCCAAGGTGATTTTTCCTTTTGAAAACGAGGCGTTTACGTCATAATAACTCTTGGCGTAACCCACCCCGGCAGCATCTAAGCGCAGGAAGTGGGTCTTGATGCGTTTAGAGAAATCCTTCCAGTTTTTCTTCTCTTTGGCCGTCCACACCACCTCGGCGAGGGCGCACACGCGGGGGTAGGCCATGTACTCCACCTGATTGCTGGTGGGCATGTACTCCGTCCAGACGTTGCCCTGTGCGCCGAGGATGTGCTTGGCCTCGTCGGCAGTGAGTTCGGCTGGCACCGGCTCGTAGCTGTACACTTTTTCGAGGGGGAGAAAGCCGCCGATGGCCGTTGGCTCAGTGGCCGGGTCGCTCTGGTAGTAGTCGAGGTAGAGGTGGGTGCCGGGGGTCATGATCGCGTCGTGGCCGGCTTTGGCTGCCGCGATGCCGCCTTCAATGCCGCGCCAGCTCATCACCGTGGCGGTGGGGGCGAGACCGCCTTCGAGTATCTCGTCCCAGCCGATGAGTTTTTTGCCGCGCTTGGCGAGCATGGCTTCCGCCCGGCGGATGAAGTAGCTCTGGAGTTCGTGCGCGTCTTTGAGGTTTTCGCGCTTCATCAGTTGCTGGCAGAACTCGGATTTTTCCCAACTGGTCTTGGGACACTCGTCGCCGCCGATGTGGATGTACTGGCCGGGAAAGAGGGCGCAGACTTCGCCCAGCACGTCGTCGAGGAACTGGAAGGTTTTTTCCGTAGGGCAAAACACGTCGTCAAAAATGCCCCAAGTTTTGGCCGTCTCGTAGGGGCCGCCGGTGCAGCCCAGTTCGGGGTAAGCGGCGAGCGCGGCGAGTGCGTGGCCGGGCAACTCAATTTCGGGCAGCACGGTGACGAAGCGTTGGCGGGCGTACTCCACTACTTCTTTCACTTCTTCTTGGGTGTAAAAACCACAGTATTTTTTGCCGTCAAATTTTTGCGGCTGGTCGGAGTAGTGGCCCACAAGGGTCTCTGTGCGGCAAGCGGCGACGGTTTGGAGTTTGGGGTATTTTTTGATCTCGATGCGCCAGCCTTGGTCCTCGGTGAGGTGCCAGTGGAAGGTGTTGAGTTTGTGCATCGCCAGCATATCGATGTATTTTTTGACAAAAGCGACGGGGAAGAAGTGGCGGCCCACGTCCAAGTGAAGGCCCCGGTAGGCGAAGCGCGGCGCGTCTTGCACGGTGCAGCAGGGGGCCGTCCACTTGATCTTGCTGGGGTCAACAGGCTTGGCCTCTGGCGACTTTTTGTTCTTTTTGCTCTTGCCTTTGCCCGGTTCTGGCTCTGAGGCGGTTTTGGGCACAGTGTTGAGTTCGGGGGGGAAGAGCTGGCGCAGGGTCTGCACGGCGTAGAAGGCTCCGGCGGCGGTGCGGGATCGGATGGTGACGGAGGTGGGCTTCACTTCGAGAATGTAGCCTTCGGGCTGGGTGAGGGTCTCGTCCACCACAAAGTTGATGGAGTTGGCGCGGGCGGTGGTGAATTTTTCTTTAATGGCCTGATGGACAAGGCTTAGGTTTGCGCCTGACTTGGCCAGATCGACGAAGGCCATGGCGGCGGTTTGCCAGTCGGGCTTTCCTTCGGGGTAGTACACGCGGGTGTCGGGGCTGAGGGCGAACGCGCCCGGCACGGGCTTCACCACGAGCGGCTGGGGGATGATCTGGATGCCGCCAACGGGTGGCTGGCAAGTGGCTAACAAGGGCAAGAGCAGGAGCAGGGCAAGAAAACGTGGGCGCATAGGAGAGAGCGTTTATTTTGCCGGAAAGGTAGAAATACCCGGCATAGCAGCAGGCGGGAGCACTGCTGCTGGAATCAAAATCGAACAAAACATCCATTTTATGGACGACTTTTTTTCTTTGGTGCGACGATATGGCGACGCACCTGACCACGAGTTGAAAGCAGTGGCAGAAAAATCCTACATAGTCTCGATGCGGCAGGGGGAGTTTTTTCTGCGAGCGGGTCAGGTGTGCCACAGGGTTGGGCTGGTGCTGGAGGGCGTGTTCCGCACTTATGTCATCGACGAAAACGGCCGGGAAGTCACCCGGCTTTTGTTGTCAGAGTCCAATTTGGTGGCCGACCTCCACAGTTATCGCCGCCAAGTGCCCAGCCTCGAGTACAGTGAAGCGCTGACGGGCGTACGCTTGATGGTATGGGACAGGCCCGACTTGGATATGCTGGAGCGCACCATTCCCTCGTGGCATCCGGTGACGGCCAACATGGCGCAGCAGGTGCTGCTCGGCGGCATGATGGAGCGCACCGAGATGCTGAGCGACGACGCTGCCACGCGCTACCGGAAGTTCATGGAGCGGTACCCGCGCGATCTGGCCCGCATACCGCTCCGCTATCTGGCGAGTTATCTGGGCATCGCCCCGCAGTCGCTCAGCCGCATCCGGCAACAAATAGGCAAACACTGATCGCCTTGAAAAAGATACCGATTTCAACAAACACTGCACACTATGGAACACTCAGCCGCCCTCGCTCATATCAACCTGCTGCTCTTGCAGATCGACCCCTTCGCTCAGCCCCACTCGTCACAATTGGATAATAAATAGCGGCAAACTACTCGCTAACCACGCTTTTGATGAACCTTGTTGATTTCAATCTATATGGATCAAAACGTACTGCTTGAACATGTCAAAAGGCACCTTGCGCAGACCGACCCAGCCATGGTACCCTATGCTGAGGTCGTCGCTGCTCATGCTAACTTGCGAAAATTAAAAGCAGGAGAGATGCTTCCATCCATTTCAGAAGGTCAGCGAGAATTGATCGGAGTCGCAGATGGAGTATTGCGGCTGTTTTATCTCGATGAAAACCAGAAGGAAGTGACTGTACAGCTGCTGATGAGCGGCGACCTCTTGATACTCACGGATGCTTACCAGAATATTGCGCCCAACCGAAAATATCAGTGCCAATCATTGACATGCTCCAGAATGGTGGTGTGGAGCCATGAGTCTCTCGAATACTTTATGCAAAACCTGCCCAACTGGCACCACTTTGCGATGAAGAAATCTCAGGAGCTCCTGCTACAAGCTGCTGCTGAACGCAGCGAAATGTTCAAAGACGATGCAACCATGCGCTACATCAAGTTTGTGGAGCAGCACCCCACCATCGTCGATCTTATCCAATTGCGCCATGTGGCCGATTACCTCGGCATCGCCCCGCAGTCGCTCAGCCGCATTCGGCAGCAAATATTTCAGCAGGGCAAAAATTAATTAACAAATGTGAAGGCATGGGCAAAATTATAGTCTCATCTTTGCAGTGCCTAACGGCAAGAGGGGGAGAAAAACCAGGGGTAAAGAACAGATAACAAACACTGGCCGCACCCATGCGGTATTTCGAACCGATTAGAGACTATCTCTCCCTCTCTTTTTTATTTTTCTGCCCGATGTGGCGAGGGGCGACAACTGCTGAAAGTTGTCGCCCCTTTTTATGTCCATCCGAATAGCCAGTGTTTGGATGCATGTGCTGAAAACCAAGGCATTGACGGAATCTGTTTTTGCTTTTGTCCTTTCAAAACACACCCAGCACCTCTAAAAATTCGCTCATAATCATCGCTGTCGCGCCCCACACCGCACGCCCTTCTACCTCAAAGTAAGGCACCTCTTTTAGCGTAAAGCCCTGCGCTACGATGATGTCCTTCTTTTTTTGATTGCTCAAATCCGTAAAAACCGAGAGCGCAGGAGTGAGGATATGTGCCACCTCGCCGGGCTGCGGCACAAATGTGGGCGCACCCAGCAAGCGCCCCACGAAAGGATACACCACATAGTTGCTTACCGGGATATAGAGTTCGGTGAGCCGCCCCAGTACCTCGACTTGGGCCGGAAGCGTACCAATTTCTTCCTGCGCTTCGCGGAGCGCAACATCGGCCAATGTGCTGTCGCCCAACTCATAGCGGCCACCGGGGAAACTGACCTGCCCGCTGTGCCGGTCATTAGGATTGAGGCTGCGCTCGATCAGCACCGTACGCCATTGCTCTTCGTGCCAGTGCAGCAGGTGCAGCACACAAGCCACGCGGGCATCGGGCGGCGTAGCAGCGGTTTGTCCCAGTTCTTCCAAGCGGCGCATGCTCGCCATGCGGTATTGTGCAGTGCGGCCCGGCAAAGGCAGCGCGAGCCGGGTACGGATTTGTTCGATAAACGGATCGTTCATAGTGAAGAGGAATGTCGGGCGGCTGGCAGAACAGAAAATTTAACGGCCCGTAGCGACAAACTAATGGTGTAACACCTGATGCTTGGCACGGTTTTTTGAATTGAAGGACAAGTAAAAGAGGTTCAAAACATTTGATTGGTTAATTGTTTTCATGGTTATGTTGTAGCCGTCTCGTTGAAAAAACTGGACGGCTTTTTTATGTCTTTAACGTATCTGGAACGCTCCGGGCGGCGCACCTCAAGCAAGTTTCTGTACATATTTGTCGCTGTCTCAAAACCCATCAAGATGAGCGCAATTGCTATCTTTGTGCTGCTTTTTGGCAAAAAAAATCCACCACACCTGCTATGCTTACTGCTACTGATACACTTTCTGCTGCCGAACTGATCAAACTTGAAGACCGCTACAACGCCCACAACTACCACCCGCTGCCAGTAGTACTCGAACGCGGCGAAGGCGTGTATGTTTGGGATGTGGAAGGGAAGAGATACTATGATTTTCTCTCCGCGTACAGTGCAGTCAATCAAGGTCACTGCCACCCGCGCATCATTGGGGCGCTCATGGAGCAAGCACAAAAACTGACCCTCACCTCACGTGCTTTTTACAACAATCTGCTGGGAGAGTATGCCGAGTTTGTCACCGGCTACTTCGGCTACGAGCGTATGCTGCCCATGAACACCGGCGTGGAAGCCGTGGAAACCGCTATCAAACTGTGCCGCAAGTGGGCCTACAAAGTGAAAGGTGTGGCGGATGGTCAGGCCAAAATTATTTTTGTGGAGGGCAACTTCCATGGGCGCACACTGGGAGCCATCTCGGCCAGCACTGACCCCGACAGTCGTCGAGATTTTGGCCCGTATATGCCTGGCTACCTCACAGTGCCATACAACGATTTGCCCGCGCTCGAACGCGCTTTGCAAGACCCCACCGTAGCGGGTTTTTTGGTAGAGCCGATACAGGGTGAGGCTGGCGTGTTTGTGCCTGATGACCACTACCTGCCCACAGCCTATCAAATGTGCCGCGACCGCAACGTGCTGTTCATCGCCGACGAGGTGCAGACCGGCATCGCCCGCACGGGCCGTTTGCTGTGCTGCGATCACTCCGGCTTCAAACCTGATTTGCTGATACTGGGCAAGGCCATCTCCGGCGGAGTGCTTCCCGTGAGCGCGGTGCTGGGCAGCGACGAAGTGCTGCTCACGGTCAAACCCGGCGAGCACGGTTCCACCTTCGGTGGCAACCCCCTGGCCTGCGCGGTGGCGATGGAGGCCCTCAAAGTAGTGGAAGACGAAGGTTTGGCTGAAAATGCTGAGCGAATGGGCCGTATTTTCCGTTCACGAATGGAAGGCTTGCAGCAAAAACGCCCCGACCTGATCACACTGGTGCGCGGCAAGGGTCTGCTCAATGCGGTGGTTATCAATGACTCGGAGGACAGCAAAACGGCTTGGAACATCTGCATGGAACTGGCTAAAAACGGGCTGTTGGCCAAGCCTACGCACGGCAACATCATCCGGTTTGCCCCGCCGCTGGTGATGACGGAAGAGCAGATCGACGATTGTTGCGCGATTATTGAGGGCGTGATGAGTCGATTTGTAAAATCTTAGCCCCCCTCACACACGACAACGATGAGCTGGGCGGCTAAGTAGTTACGTCGATTTGTAAAACTTAGTCAGCCCTTTTGACAGCCCACCGCGACAAGAACGGGACACGGATGGGACGGATAAAACGGATTGAAACAGATTTTTACCTCAAAATCCGCTTTGATCCGCCTAAATCTGTTTCATCCGTGTCCTATTCTTGTCGCGGTGGGCTCACGGCTAAGTTTTTACGTCGATTTAAAACTACCTCAACTTATAACCGCTCACCGCATAGTACAAGATGTACAAGTAGCAAGGCAGCATGGCGATCAGGAAAGCCGACTGCGAGCCTGCGGGCGTTTCCAGCAAGCCGTACACCTGCGGGATGATGGCTCCGCCCGCAATGCCCATCACCAACAGTGCTGATCCGATCTGGGTGAAGCGACCCAAACCGTTGATAGCCAGCGGGAAAATGGCGGGCCACATCACAGCATTGGCCAAACCGAGAAGCGCGATGAATGTGACGCCCAGCGAGCCACCAGTAGAAAACGCGCCCAGCGTGAACACCACACCCAGCACCGCCGAGTACTTCAGGAAGTTTTGTTGCGAGATGAATTTGGGGATCAGCGCAATGTTCAGCACATAGCCCAGCAACATGGCGATCAGTGTAAACGAAGTGAAATACTTGGTCTGGTCCAGCCCGAAGCCCATTGCCCGGCCATAAATGCCGATGCCATCGCCCGCCATCACCTCGGCACCAACGTAGAAGAAAATGGCCAACGCCCCCATCAGCAGGTGCGGAAATTGCCACACGCTCGTACGACCTGCGGCGAGGCTGGCCGAGCCATCAGGTTGCACTTCCTCAGCCGAGGTGTCAATTTCCGGCAGCGAGGAGCGGCGGATCATCATCGCCACCGCAGCCAGTACCACCGCCATCACCACATACGGCACGATCACTCGCCCAGCCAGTTCATCCAACAGCATAGCCCGCTGGCCAGCGTCGGTGGCAGCATTGATTTGCGATTCGAGGGCGCTGGCGTTTTTTAGCACGATGCTGCTCAGGATGAGCGGGCTGACAATGCCTGCCAATTTGTTGCAAATGCCCACGATGCTGATGCGCTGTGCTGCGCTCTCGATGGGGCCGATGATGCTGATGTAAGGGTTGGAAGCCGTCTGCAACAAGGCCAAACCCATGCCTTGTACAAACAAACCCACCAAAAACAATGGGAAAGCCCGCATTTGGGCTGCGGGGATGAACACCAAGCAACCCACTGCCATCACCAGCAGCCCGAGTGCCATGCCGTTTTTAAAGCCCGTGCGCTTGAGTATCTGCGACGAGGGAATGGCCAAGAAAAAGTAACTGATATAAAAAGCAAAGGTGACGAACAGGGCTTGATTGGTGCTGAGGTCGCAAGCCAGTTTCAGGAAGGGGATGAGGGTGCCGTTGAGCCAAGTAACGAAGCCGAAGATGAAAAACAGCAGCCCGATAATGGTGATCTGGTAGCGGTACTGAGCGTTGTTGGTAGATGTCATGTGATGAGCAAACAGGATAGAGCGTTAGGTGAACGGACGGGCGTTCGCCGGCTCCATGCTGCAAAGCGCAAGAGGCAAAGCGCAAAAAAGCAAAAGACAAAAAGCAGGTAAGTGATTTGCTTTTTGCCTCTTGCGCTTAGCCTCTTGCTCTATGCTGCTTGCTGGAACAAACTCATCTGCCCGTTGTGGGCAAAGGTATCAAGCAACCGAGCGTATTTCATCTTTTCTTTGCTGTTGGTGCGCAGCGAGATGAGCTTGGCCAGTTCGAGGGTGACGTAGTAATCCTCGATGGGTTCGCCGGGCCGGGGGCGGCGGGCAAAATCGCGGTACAGCTGTGGGCGGCGGATGCCGTCTTCAAACTCATACACGTCGCGGAGCCAGCGGCGCACTTGCGGGCCATATTGTCGTACCGGTAGCCGGAGGGCAGAGTGAAGGTTGGCGGCGGTGACGACTTTCGTGCCTTTTTTACTTTCCAAAACTTCGAGTTGCATAACACGTTCGCTTTGTGAAACTTGATGTTTTTGTTTAAAAACAGTACAAAAATAAACAAGTTGTTTTTTAAAACAAAAAATTAGGTATTATTTTTTTTAAAAATTTTTATTAAATAATTCAAATCATTGTTTTTCAGTATTTTATCTTAAAATTTACTTTTTTATTTCAACACAAAAAACACAATTTTGAGGCAGCCGGGCTGACTGTTGAGGCTGATTTCGAGTTCCTGCTGCTGGGCCGGGTACTTGCAGATATCACTGCCTACAACTTTCGTATCCGCCATAGCATCCACTCAAAATTTGGCACAACTGGCAGCAAAAACGACATCGCCCACACATTCCCCCCACCATTGAGCAGTGCAAGTCGTTTATCTTTGGAAAAACTTTGTCCTATGAAAATACCTACCGACTTCCGCTCATCTTCAGCAACGAGCAACCGAGACATCCGCCTGTGTTTTGTCCCTCGCCGATTGTCCTCCCGATACGCTTCGCTATCGGGATTTTGCTTCGTTCAACTTGCTTTTTTGCTTTTGCCTTTTGTCCTCTCGGCCCAGTTGCCCTGTGCTGCGAGCCAGGCCCATGCTCGGCTTTTTTCTGAAAACCCCAACTATCGCGCTGCCCACAACGCGCTCGAAAAATCCATCCTGCACAACACCCTCCAACACGCCCAACCAACAGCCGGCAGCACTGAATCCGCTCCGCTGGTACTGCCCATCGTGGTCCACATCGTACACAACAATGGACCAGAAAACCTGAGCGACGCAACGGTCGAAACAGCCATTGCCCACCTCAATGCCGCGTTTTCGCACACCGGATATTTTGCCCAAAATGGAGTCGGCGACGATGCGCTGATCCAGTTTTGCATGGCTCGGCAGACACCCGACAAAAAAAACACCAACGGAATTACCCGTACCATTTCATCGCTGACCGATATGACACTGGAAAGTCAGGACCTGATGCTTAAAGACCTAAGTCGCTGGAATCCAAATCTGTACATCAACATCTGGCTGGTACGGAGCATCAACAGCATCAACGCTGGGCCGAACATCGGCGGCTATTCTTTCATGCCCGCAGCGCATGGGCAAGACTACGACGGCATCGTGATACGGGCAGATGGGCTGAACATCGGTCCTGCTCAAGTCAGTGACCTGGTCCACGAGATGGGCCACTAT